>JBFMCJ010000172.1 GCA_040754675.1 Bacillota bacterium | reverse complement strand
GAGCCATGCGGGGTAGAGCGGGCCGGAGGTAGGCCGTTATCCTACCCGACCGTGCCGCTGGCACGCCTTGAGTGGGAAGGGCGTTTCTAGGCCCTTCCAACAAGGGTGGTACCGCGGGAGCAAGGCGGCTCTCGTCCCTTGGACGGGAGCCGCTTCGTTTTACCCGGGAAACGATGGGGAGGAGCACGGGAGCCCAGATGAACGCGCAGACGCGACCAAGCCGCAAGTCAGGGGCGGGCGTGGATTACTCTCAGACGGTGCTGACCCCGAGGACCGCCTTTCCCATGAAGGCGGACCTCCCCCGCAGGGAGCCGCAGATCGAAAGCTTCTGGCAACAGCGCCGCATGTACGAAAAGCTGCAAAAGCAGCGGCTCGAGGCCGGGGCGCCGGTCTTCGTGCTGCATGACGGGCCCCCCTACGCCAACGAGCACATCCACCTGGGCACCGCGCTCAACAAGATCCTGAAGGACTTCATCGTGCGCGTCCGCTCCATGGAGGGCATGCGCGCCCCCTACGTGCCGGGGTGGGACACCCATGGCATGCCCATCGAACACGAGGTCATCCGGCGGGGCCAGATCGACCGCCACCAGATGCCGGTGGTGGAACTCCGCCGGCGCTGCCGTGAGTACGCGCTGCAGTACGTAGAGGTCCAGCGGGAGGAGTTCAAGCGCCTGGGCGTCTGGGGCGACTGGGAACGTCCGTATCTCACGCTCGAGCCGGCCTACGAGGCGCGCCAGGTGGAGGTCTTCGGGCAGATGGTGGAACGGGGGTACATCTACCGGGGCCTGAAACCTGTTTACTGGTGCCCGCGTTGCGAGACGGCGCTCGCGGAGGCCGAGGTGGAGTACAAGGACCACACCTCCCCCAGCATCTACGTGACGTTTCCCTTCAAGGAGGGCCCCGGCGTCGCCGGGGAACTCTCTAGGGCCGGCGCCAGCATCGTCATCTGGACGACGACCCCGTGGACACTGCCTGCCAATCAGGCCGTGGCCGTACACCCTGACCAGACCTACGTCTGGGCCCGCCTTGGCGGGCGAGAGATGGTGGTGGCCCAGGCGCGCCTCGACGCCGTGGCGCACCTCGTGCACGACGGCCACCCGGAGGAGGTCCGCCGCTTCCGGGGCTTTGAACTGTTGGGCGCCATGCTGCTGCACCCGCTGGAAGCCCGGCAGGTGCCGGTGGTCGGCGACGACATGGTGAGCATGGAGCAGGGAAGCGGTGCCGTCCACATCGCGCCGGGCCACGGCCATGAGGACTACGAGGTCGGGTTACGCTACCAGCTTCCGGTGGTGACGCCGGTTGACGAGCGCGGCCGCTTTACCGAGGAGGCGGGGCCTTATACAGGGCTGTTCGTGGACGAAGCCACCCCGCGCATCCTGGAGGACCTCAAGGCCCGCGACCGGCTGCTCGCCTCGGGAACCACCCAGCACCAGTACCCGCACTGTTGGCGCTGCAAGGGCCCGGTGCTGTTCCGGGCCACGGAGCAGTGGTTCGCCTCCATCGACGGCTTCCGGCGGCAGGCCCTGGAGGCCATCGACCGGGTGGACTGGCACCCCTCCTGGGGCCGGGACCGGATCCGCCAGATGGTGGCCGAGCGGCACGACTGGTGCATCTCCCGCCAGCGGGCGTGGGGCGTGCCCATTCCGGTCTTCTTCTGCACGCGCTGCCGGCGCCCGCTGATGGACCGGCGCAGCATCGGAGCCGTGGCGGAGCTTTTCCGCCGGGAGGGGTCGGACGCCTGGTTCATGTACGAGCCGGAGCGGATCCTGCCTCCCGGCACCCGGTGCCCGGAGTGTGGCGGCACCCGCTTCGTCAAGGGCAACGACACCATGGACGTCTGGTTCGACTCCGGTTCGAGCCACGAGGCCGTGCTTGCCCAGCGCGACGAACTGCGCTGGCCGGCCGACCTTTACCTGGAGGGCACGGACCAACACCGCGGCTGGTTCCAGTCGTCACTCCTGACGGCGGTGGCGACTCGCGGCGAGCCCCCCTACCGCGCCGTGGTCACCCACGGGTTCGTGGTGGATGGACAGGGGCGCGCCATGCACAAGTCGCTGGGCAACGCGGTGGCGCCTCAGGAGGTGATCGGCAAGTACGGGGCGGACGTGCTGCGGTTGCTGGTGGCCTCGTCGGACTACCGGGACGACGTGCGCGTCTCGGACGAGATCCTGGTGCGGCTCGCCGAGGGCTATCGCCGGATCCGCAACACGGCGCGCTTCATGCTGGGAAGCCTCTTCGACTTCAAGCCCGAAACGGACGCGGTGCCCTGCGAGAAGATGCTGTGGCTTGATCGGTGGGCGCTTGCGCGCACGGCGGAGCTTGCTGACCGCTGCACGGCGGCCTACTCGCGCTACGAGTTCCACATCCCTTACCATGAAATCCTGCGCTTCTGCACCGTGGACATGGGTGGGTTCTACCTGGACGTGCTCAAGGACCGGCTTTACTGCGACGCGGCGGGGTCGGTCGAGCGCCGGTCGGCTCAGACGGCCCTTTACAACATCCTGCACGTTCTGGTGCGCCTGATCGCGCCGGTGCTCGTTCACACGGCCGAGGAGATCTGGCAGCACATGCCCGATCCGAAGCCCTTCGAGAGCGTCCATCTGGCCCGGTGGACCGATGTGGCAGCGTGGCGCCGGCCGGACCTGCTCTCGAGCATGGAGCCGTTCTTCGCACTGCGCCGCCAGGTCCTCAGGGCACTGGAACAGGCCCGAAACGACGGCCGGATCAGCACATCCCTGGAGGCCGAACTGGTAGCCGAAGCGCCGGCTGAGGCCGTCTCCGAACTGCCCTTCACCCGGGAGCAGCTTGCCGAGTGGCTGATGGTGGCGGCAGTGGACCTGCGGCCCGTTGAAAAGACGGGCCCGAACGACGGCCCGCTGGCCCAGAACGGGGCGGCAGCCGCCGAGGTGCCTGGCGTGCAGGAGGCGGCGGCCGGTGCGGCAGGTACTGAGGCAGGCGGCGGGCTCTGGCGGGTCGAGGTGCGCGTGACCCGATTTGCCAGGTGCCAGCGCTGCTGGCGTCACCTCCGGTCGGTCGGCAGCGTTGAGGGCCACCCCGACATCTGCGACCGGTGCGCCCGGGTCCTGGAGAGCGCCTGAGAGAGGACACCCGCCAGGAAAAGCGGCGCGAGCCGGCCGGGCGGCGGCATGTTGTGCCGGTGACGGCAGCCGGGAAGACTAGGGCCACGGGAGGCCCGGGCGTTGCCGACGGGGGCGAAGCCGAGGCGCGGAAAGATGTCGCCTGCCGGGCGCGTTCTTGCCAGGCTTGACGAACTGGTGGCTGCCATGGAGAAAGCCAATGTGGCGGAGTTCATCGAGCTGTACCGCCACCCGCTGAAGCTTCTCTGGATGAACTTCGCGGCAGGGGCCTTCCGGGGATTTGGGATCGCGGTCGGCTTCACGGTGGTGGGTGCCGTCTTCCTCTTCGTCCTGGGGCGCCTGGCCATGCTGAATCTGCCGTTCATCGGCAGCTTCATCGCCGAAATCGTACGGATCGTCCAGACGCAACTCAGCGCGCCGTGAAGCCCCGCCATGCTCGCTGGAAATGAGCCCGCGAGAAGGGGAGCAACGGCCGCCATGCTTTCGGAGTCGCTGAAGGCCAAGCTGCGCCGCCGCCTGGAGAAGCTCTCGGACAGCCTCTCGGAACAGGGCGAACGCCTGCGCCAGCAGGCGCTGGAACGCCCGCTGACCGACAGCGTCGGGGAACTCTCGAGTTACGACCAGCACACGTCGGACCTGGGCTCGGAGACGTTCGAACGCAGCAAAGACCTGGGGCTGCTAGAGCGCGTCCGCATCACCGAGGACGAGGTGCGCCAGGCGCTTTCGCGCCTGGATCGGGGGCGTTACGGGTACTGCGAGGAGTGCGGCGCGTTCATCGGCGTCGGGAGGCTTTTGGCTGTCCCTTACGCCCGGAGGTGCATGCCGTGCCAGGAGGCGCACGACCTGGAGGAGGAGCGGCGCGTCGAGGACCGCATGACCGGCAGGCGGCCACTGGAGGAGGCCGCCCTCATGCCGCCCTTCGGGCGTTCCAACGAAAGAGACCGCGGCGAGACGGGCCTCACGCCGGGTGACATGTGGCAGGCGCTTGCGCGCTATGGCAACGCCAACTCACCGCAGGACGTCCCGGGGGCCGTGGACTACGACGAAACCTGGGAGGGCGCCGACACCGAGGACCCTGGCGCCGTGACCGAGGTGGAGTCCGTCCCCGACGTGACGGGCCGCGGGGTGGTCAATCCCGACACGGTCTACCCCGATCCCTCGGGCCCGGGAAGGCGCCGGCAGCGGCCGGCCGAAGGCGCAGAAGAGGAAGCCCCGGGTGAAGAAGGGGACCGCCGGGGTTGGTAGGCCCGGCCGCAGTCCCCCGCCCCTTTTGGATGGCCGGACCGCCGTGGTAGAATAGCCGGGACCTTCTCAGGAAGCGGAAGGAAGAACGTGCAGCGCGGGCCAACACTCGCCGCCGCCTGGGCGCTGGGGGCGGTCGCCGTGGACCAGGCGGCCAAATGGGCGATCGCCCGGTGGATCCCGCCGGGCGAGTCCATCGATCTCGTGGGCCGCTTGGTCCGCCTGACGCACGTCACCAACCCCGGGGCGGCTTTCGGGTTGTTCGAGGGGCGCTACGAGCTTTTCGTGTTTGCAACGGCCAGCGTGCTGGTGCTGGCGGGGGTTCTGGCCACCCGCTTCGAGAGGCCCAGGAGCCAGTGGGCACTGGCCGGGATCGGCCTCGCAGCGGGCGGCGCTGCCGGCAATCTGATAGACCGGCTTCGCAACGGGGCGGTGCTGGACTTCATCGACGTAGGGGTGTGGCCGGTCTTCAATCTGGCCGATACGGCCATCGTTTCCGGCGTGGCGCTCCTGTTCTGGCACCTGTTGCGCCAGGCGCCGCAGGCCGTCACCTCGCCGAGCGACGGCCGAAGTCGCTAGAAGAGGCGTGCACGCCGCCATGGGGTGGCCACAGGAACCGGGCAGGGAGCTTCTCCTGACGGTGCCGCCCGACGCCCACGGGCTGCGGGTGGACGTCTACCTCGTTCAGTTCACGGAACTTGGCCCATCCCGGGCGTACGTCCAGCGCCTCATCACGGGGGGTAACGTCCACGTCAACGGGCGGCCGGTCAAGCCGGCCCACCGGGTGGCGGAGGGCGACGAGGTCTGGGTCATGGTTCCCCCGCCTGAAAGCCCGGAGGACCTGCGGCCCGAGGCCATCGCCATCGACGTGGTCTACGAGGACGACCACCTGCTGGTGGTCAACAAGCCTCGCGGCATGGTCGTGCATCCGGGGGCCGGCAACTACTCCGGGACGCTCGTCAATGCGCTTCTGGCCTACTCTCCCAATCTGTCGGGCATCGCCGGGGTGATGCGCCCCGGTATCGTGCACCGGTTGGACAAGGACACCACCGGCCTTCTGGTGGTGGCCAAGACCAACGAGGCGCACCTTGGGCTCACCCGGCAACTCAAGGAGCGCACCATCCAGCGCCTGTACTGGGCCATCGTGAGGGGCCAGCCGGGTGTGGAGGCCGGCATGGTGGACGCCCCCATCGGCCGCCACCCGCACGACCGGCTGCGTATGGCGGTGGTGCCGGACGGGCGGCCGGCCGTCACCCGGTTCCGGGTCCTGGAACGTCTTGGTTCTCACACCCTCCTGGAGGTAAAGCTCGAGACGGGGCGAACCCATCAGATTCGGGTTCACATGGCCTACATCGGCTACCCTATTGCCGGCGACCCCGTCTACGGCGCAGGGCGGGGCTCCAGGGCGCGGGGCGAGCTTGGCCTGAAGGGCCAGGCGCTGCACGCCCGGGAACTTCGCTTCGACCACCCCATCACGCAAGAGCCGATGCGCTTCATTGCGCCCCTGCCCGAGGACATGGAGGCTGCCCTGGAGCAACTGCGCGCAAACAAGGCGCGCTCGCAGGTTCACTAGAGGGGAGAGCGCTTCCCGCGTGGAGCTGACAGTGAAGGCCGTCATCATGGACGCCGACGAGGTGCGCCGGGCGCTTGTTCGCATGGCCCACGAGGTGGTGGAGCAAAACCCGGGCGAGGCGAACCTGGCGTTCGTCGGGGTCTACACGCGAGGCGTGCTGCTGGCGCGCCGGCTCGCCGAGCTGGTGGCACGCATCGAGGATCGCCCGGTGCCTCCGGTCGGCGCCCTGGACATCACGCTGTACCGCGATGACCTGAGCACCGTGGGGCCGCTGCCCGTGGTGCGCCGGACGGAACTCGACTTCGACGTCTCGGAGCGGCCGGTCGTGCTGGTGGACGACGTGCTGTTCACCGGCCGTACGGTGCGGGCCGCGCTCGACGCCATCATGGACATGGGGCGGCCGGCGCGCATCCAGCTGGCGGTGCTGGTGGACCGCGGCCACCGGGAGCTGCCCGTTCGGGCAGACTTCATCGGCAAGAACGTCCCGACCTCCCGGCGAGAACACGTGGAGGTTCGCGTGGCGGAAGTGGACGGCGAGGACCGGGTGGCCATCCTGGAACGTCCGGAGGCACCGGCGCGATAGAAGAGGGAGTGAACCATGTGGCCTGACCACCTGCTGGGACTGCGGGGCCTGCACGCCGAGGAGATCCGGCAGATACTCGATATGGCCGACGCGATGCGCCAGGTCTTCGAGCGGCCCGTCAAGAAGTTTCCCACGCTCCGGGGCCGGGTCGTGGTGAACCTCTTTTACGAGCCCTCGACCCGCACGCGCACGAGCTTCGAGCTCGCTGCCAAGTCGCTCAGCGCCGACGTGGTCAACATCGCAGTGGCGCAGTCGAGCGTGGTAAAGGGCGAAAGCCTCATCGATACGGCGCGCACGCTCAGGGCGCTGGGCGCGGACTACACCGTCATCCGCCACGCCTCGGCCGGGGTGCCGCACCTGCTGGCGCGGGCCGTGGACAGCCGGGTCATCAACGCCGGCGACGGCGCGGACGAGCACCCCACCCAGGGACTCCTCGACCTGTACACGATCCGCCGCCGCAAGGGCCGCATCGAAGGCCTCAACGTGCTCATCGTGGGCGACATCCTCCACTCCCGAGTGGCGCGGTCCAACTTCTGGGGCCTCCTGCACCTGGGGGCTCACCCGGCGGTCGTCGGACCTGCGACGCTCATGCCGGTGGGGCTCGAGGAAGCGGGCATCCGGCGCTTCGAGCGCCTCGAGGAAGCGCTCGAGTGGGCCGATGTCGTCAACGTGCTCCGCATCCAGCGGGAACGGATGCAGCGGGGTTACCTCCCCAGCCTGCGGGAGTACCGCCTGCGGTGGGGGCTGACCGCCGAACGCCTGGCTCATGTCCGGGACGACGTGCTCATCATGCACCCCGGGCCGGCCAACGTGGGCGTGGAAATCGACGAAGCCGTGATGACAGACCCCCGAAGCGCCATCACCGAGCAGGTGACCAACGGGGTGGCTGTCCGCATGGCGGTGCTGTACCTTATGGCGGGCCACTCCCGCGCCCCGGAGGGGGCGGAGTAGAGAGGAATGGCCATGAGGCTGCTCATCCGAGGAGGCCGCGTCCTTGACCCGGCCTCCGGCACCGACGCCGAACTCGACGTAATGGTGGAAGACGGCCGTATCCGGCGCCTTGCACCGGGTGTCCGGGAGGGCGCCGACCGGGTCGTGGACGCCCGGGGAGCCTGGGTGATCCCCGGCGCCGTCGACATGCACGTGCACCTTCGCGAACCGGGGCAGGAGCACAAAGAGCGACTTGCCACGGGGACCCGCGCGGCGGCAGCCGGTGGCATCGTCGCGGTCGCCTGCATGCCCAACACGACGCCGGCCATCGACTCTGCGTCGGTGGTGGAGCACGTTTACGCCCTGGCCCGCCGGGAGGGGGCCGTGCGCGTCCATGTCGTGGGTGCCCTAACCAAGGGCCGGCAGGGGCGCGAGCTGGCGGAGATGGGTGAGATGGCCGAGGCCGGGGCCGTGGCGTTCTCGGACGACGGCGATACGGTCATGGACGCAAGCCTGATGCGGATGGCCATGCTCTATGCGGCCCAGCTCGGCCGCCCGGTCATCGACCACTGCGTGGACGCCTCCCTGGCTC
>JBFMCJ010000171.1 GCA_040754675.1 Bacillota bacterium | reverse complement strand
CTGGATTCGAAATATCATGTCGGGTGCCACCTGACGACGACCAGGGGCGAGGCCCATAGCGCCGACAGCCTCCCGAGCATGTGGACCTTTATGGGCGCGGTTGGTTCGAACTACAGGCTAGGCGTATCATTCTTCAGCACGATGATCACTTGGAACACATATTGCTCCCGGGGCTTAAGGGAGCAGAGACGGACTCGCTGGTAGTATTAGTGGTTGCGAAGCACTTCCCGATGTTGGCGGCTATTGTCACCGCTGCGGCCGTAGCGGCTGGGATGTCTACCTTGGATTCACAGCTTCTATCGGCCAGCTCTTTGGTTACGAGGGACTTTTATGTTAGGTACTGCAAGCCCGACGCCTCCCCTCAACAAGAGGCCAGGGTTGGGCAACTGGCAGTTCTAGTGCTATCCGTCATCATATACGTCTTTGCTCTGACCTGGCCAGGCCTTATCGTCCCCTTGGCCACGGCGGGAGCAGGTATATGCGTGGCTGGCTACCTCGGGCCAACCATAGGTGCTCTGTTCTGGCCGCGGGTTGGCAAGGATGCAGCTTTTTGGAGCATGGTGGCAGGCGGTTTGGCGGCCGCCTTAACGTTTGTGCCGTGGCAGCACCCATTCGGGATCCATAACACGGTCTGGGGCGTTATCGCGGGGCTGGTGGTGTTGTTCGTCTTATCTCCCGTCACCAAACCGTTGCCCTACCCGCAGCAGGAGCGTTTCCACGCCTTGTTTGAGAAGGTGATTTATGATGACTAGGGATTGCCAGGTTGGCCAGCGGAATGTGTCTGTTCGTGCTAGGACAACTCCCGTGAATGTCACGGTCGACCTGGTCTGTAAAGGGTTCCCGGGGAAGGCCGATATAAGCTTTCTGGGCTGGAGTAATGCGGCGTTGATTCGGCTGGGCGGCTATACTATGCTCTTCGATACGGGGGCACATGCGGCGCGTCCCATGCTGATCGACGGCCTCCGCAGGCTCTGTGTAATGCCAGAAGATGTAAACGTGGTCTTCCTTAGCCATCTCCATTTTGACCATTGTGGAAATGCGCTGGTATTTCCTCGGGCGGAGTTCATCATAAGTCGGGAAGAATGGGAGTACGCCTCGACGGGCAACGACCTATTCGTTCCAAGGGAAATCGTTGATTTGCTTGGAAGGAAAGAGGTTCGCCTGGTTTCCGAAGGCGACTCAAGTATCGCTCCCGGCGTTGAGGTAGTCTTTACTCCTGGGCACACTCCCGGCAGTATGGCCCTACTCATAGACACGCCAGAAGGACCGTGGGTCCTTGCGGGCGATGCCGTAAAAAACCGCATGGAGCTGTCTACTGGGAGGGTCGAGATGTCGCTGGACCCGCGGGCGAGTGCGGAAAGCATAGCCAAGATACGGGCTCTTTCAAGAAGGGTTCTTCCAGGCCATGACTGCTGGCTGAGGGTCGATGGGGACGCCGTGATCCCCGAAGGGGTCGCCATGGCTAGAGTAACCTTACCTCAGGGGATGACCGGCGGCGCAGGGGGTGCCTTCGAATTAGTGGTGGATAACGAAGCAATTACCTGTTCCTAATTAAATAAGCGAGTTGCAGAGGTGCAGACTTTCCAACTAACCAATCTCGGTTATGGTTTTGAATGAATCAGGCTTTGTGGTTGACTTCCTGATCCGCCTTTACTGCAAGCGTGCGAGCTCGTGCTGGCCTCGTGCTGACCGAAGAAAGACTCCTGAGCGCGGTGCAGGGGAGGAGCGGCTGCCGTAGCAAGCGGCGGCTGCCATGGCGTTGTGTCCAGCCAGCTTTATTTGGCATTAATCGTCCAGGATTATCTTGCATGATGCACAAACGGGGGGCGCTGGATGCCGCCGCCCCCCGCCTTTTATCCGGCTAGGAATCCGTCATTTCGCCTACCGGCCTTTTTAGGTTTTCCTCATCGAGCACCGTCTGCCCCCGGGATAGGGCATCAGGGCATCCAGCATCGAGGAGGGGCATATGTTGTTTATGAGCCTCGGGATCCCCCTCGAGTGGGCGAGGACGGCCCTCACAAGACAATCCCGGCGGTAAATACGTGTTCTTGTGCGTATCGAATCTGGAATGGGGGATTGGCTTATGTGTCCGAGATGTGGCACGCCCATGAGTAGCGGGGCGGTCTGTTGCCCGGGATGCGGCGTGTATTTCGGGCCAATAACAACTGACGATCTCGCCGTAATGCAGCAGGTCGGGGTGGATGAGTTTCGACGGTTTGTGGCAAACAGCAGATACGCGGTATATTCTGACCGGCTTGTTCTGATAGCTCTCTGCCAGGGGGCGGCCCAGCACTACTATGGCGGTGGCAATGGCGTCAAGGATGTGGATCTGTGGTTATTTTTCGAAGAGCATCCGCTGGTAAAGATACCGCACCGTGGGAATTGCAAAAGAAGCATGTCTGTTACATTTCCTGCCATGGGCGTGAGGCGGGTGGACCTTATGAAGAAGATGATCCCTGCTAAGTTTGTTGTTCCCGGCGATCCTGTCAAGACAGTGAGAAGCTATTTGACGGGAAGTCAGAACGCGACTCCGGTCCACCTCTCTCGCAAACCGGTTCTAGGGCTCTACCCAGGCTCGTGGTTCCTTCTTCGAGTTTTGTGACGTAGCAGGAGCATATTGCAAGATCGATTACGTGATCGATTACGCGTTAGGCTAAACAGGGGGCGGTCGCCCAAGTATCCGCGAACGCGACGGTCGAGAGCGGTAGCGTAAGGGCTGTCCGGCTGGCGTTCCGTGCCACGGCTTGCCCAGGGAATAAGGTTCATGGGCTTCGTTTTGCTTCCCATGGCGGCAAGCCTCATAATGCTCAGGACGCCTCTTGTGAAGCTCGCGTTCGAGCGGGGAGCGTTTGATTCTAAAGCGACCGAGGCCACGGCATACGCTATGGCGTTCTACGGGATCGGAGTCCTCGGGTTGTCGCTTGGAGACCTCGCGTCGAAGGCTTTCTATTCCCTCCACGATACCATCACGCCCACGGTCGTGGGCGCAGTCAGCGTGGCCATCAATGTGGCGCTAAATTTGGCCCTGGTGCGGCAGCTGGGACACGGAGGACTTGCGCTGGCCAACTCCTGCGCGGTGACCTTCGGGGCGGTAGCGCTCTTGTGGTATCTTAGGTCAAAAGTCGGACCCGCCCGAGGCAAGGCCGTCATCCATTACACTACAGGCATAGGCATTGCCAGCGCCATCATGGTAGGTCCCCTTGCCGCCACAAAGGGACTTAGTCGCCTCGCCTTTCTGGAGGTAGGGGGCCTTTTGCAGGCCGGGCGGCTTGCCTTGGCGTTCGCCCTGGGGGCGCTCGTCTATGGCGGGGCTTCGCTCCTCCTCAAGGTGCCCGAAGCATATGCCGTGCTTGGCGCCGCGAGGAGACTGACCTCGCGCCGATGGGCGGGACGCCAAGACCATACAGGGTGCAGGGCGGGCTGAGCAGGGACCACGGTGAAATCGCTGGCGACGTTCGATAGACCAAGGAAACCACCATATCTTTCCTCATGGATGGTGCAAGGACCGGGTGATCGACCCCGCACGCTATGAGAGCATCGTGAACAAGACTGCTCTGTGGTTGAAACGGCTTCCCAGTTGACCAACCCCTCAGAGTGGCGGCGTGGAGATTGCCCGCGGAGTTGTGGCAGGCCAGAGATCGATCAGTTCGGTGAGGAATCGGTGAACGGGGCCGCGGCGGAGACGGGTGTGGGCAAACTGATTCGAGTAGTTGCGCAGGCAACCGTAGCAGCTGTCGTCCTCTCCGCAACCGCATGCGCCGTCCACGCGGGCCCGGGCCGCTTCCAGGCACGCACGCAGGGTATCTTCTTCTTCCAACCGCGCCACCAGTGCTGCTCCTCCAGGTGCATTATCATACAAGATGATGGGAGGCAATCCCTCACCTTCCGGGTATCCGACCGTAGCATTAAGGTCCGTGGATGGTACCTCAAGGGTGTCGCTTGCGGCGCCGGCGAGTGCGTACGCCAGGGAGTAGGCAAACCACATTGGGTCCAATACTGGGAAGGAAGGACGGTGCAGGAAGTCCAGCCGCACGATGTCGGTGATGAATTCGTGGCCCAGCGCGACTGACTCCAGCACGCCTGAGCACTGAGTCCCTTGAGGAGTCCTATGGGATTTCTCGCGTTTGCGGAAGCCTGCACCGCATCGGAGGCAAATGTAAAATCCCTGCCCACGGTGTCCTTCACATATGACCGCCATCTTACCAGGGCACGCCTTTGTGAGACGAATTAGGGGTTGGCCTGCTGGAACGTCCACGTGGCCCCGATCCGGTCCGGCGAGGCCGATGAAGAACGGGCGGCTGGTGAAAAGCTTCTCCGGTCGCCTTTGGGGTTCCTTTGGTTCATCTGGCTTTGTTACAAACCCGAACCAGGGGATCACGTACTTCCTGCGCGAGGACATTTGGTCGCAGCATGGCGCCCCCGGTGGTGCATCTTGTGTCTCGTCCCACGAGTCGAACCGATTGTGCACGGTGCATTTGCGGTAGTAACGTACACGCGGCGGGCGGTCCGGTACGATCTTGATGCCGCAGGATTCCCACACTTTCTTGTTCGCCACTACTTGGGCGGTTGGAGCGTACTCTGAAATGGCGATGGCGCGGTCCCTCTGCAACTCGATCTCGTCGGCCTTGCGTTGGGTATCGAGTTCGACCACATCTACGGGGAAGCCGTACTTAGGGATGACAGCCTTGCGTGACAAGAAAGACAGGATATCTTCGTTCTCCAGGTCCTGGGCCCGGTTTCTGGCCCACTTTGCCCGTTCGTGCTGGCGTCCCCGGCTGGACTCCTCCTCGATTTTGCGCACACGCCGGTAGTCACTTGCGACTTCCTTTTCTGCGTCCACTAAGCGGCTGTCTTGCCCCTCCCCGAGCGTCCCGGCTACTAGCTCTATCCACTCACCGTTTTTAAGACCGATAGCTGACCACATGTCGCTCGGAACCACGGAACGCAAGAGCGACTCGAGCTCGTGTCTGTGCTGCCGGGCAAACTGTTTCACATCGGCTACCGCCTGGGGGGCTGCGAGGTCAACGAAGAAGTCTCTGACCAGTCCGAAGCGGCCCGGGTTGGCACGGAAGAAGCGGCCCAGCACAACGGCCGTGACGTGACGCAGCAAGATCTTCTGATTGCTCAGGCGTAACACCGGAGGGCTGGTAAGGCCCTTTAGCATTCGTTCCGGGCGAGCGAAATGATAGAGGTCATGGGGCGACCGGCGGCAGTAACTGACCGCGAACCCGCAGTGGCCTGGTCGGCGCCCCGCCCGCCCAACCCGCTGTGCATAGTTGAAGGCCTCGGGAGGAATGTTGCGCAGAAACACGGTGTCGAGGTCCCCCAGGTCTACCCCAAGTTCAAAAGTGGTCGAAGAACTCAGGACCCCGATGTGTCCGTCCTTGAAAGCCTGCTGGAACTCACGGGCCTTTTCTCTGCCGAGTTGGGCGGTGTGTTCTTCTACCCGCAACAGCCCGGGCAGATCAGTGCGGTACATGTCCCGATAGTGGTTGTGAGGGAGTTCGTCGACGCTGGTTTTGTATAGTCTTCCCCGGCAAGCTGGCCTGGCACATATTCCACCCACGGAGGCAAAATGGAGCTTGCCGCACCAGCTACAGACGTAAAGCTGCTCACCCGGGCCAAGCACCTTGAAACGCCACCACCCTGGGTTCAACTGACGAGCGTTCTGCACGGGTAGGAAAAGTGCCTGGCGGCGGTCCGGTATCGCCCGTTCGAACTCAGCAAATGCGTCCCAAACCTCGCGCAACGTCTGAACTGCCCATCGTTGTGCCTGTTCCGTTGGGAAGCCCCGCAGTTCGAGGATCTTGGCGAGCAGCTTCGTTCTCTTGCAGCTGGGGCTATCCCACGATTCCACAAAGGCTTCCCCCCTGCGGTCGCCGAGACGGGCTCGCTTGGCAGGGTAAGGGTTGACCTCCTCCCAGCTGATGCTTACCCCGGTGTCCCACGGCAAGTGTACTGCCCTAGCCTCCCTCAGGGTGTCCAGGAGCAGGAAGAGCAGGTGCCTAGCTTCGTCTTCGCTCAGCAGCCATGGCTCCGCCAGGAGGACCTCGGGAATACGGAACCAGGGAGGCCACCGTATCTCCCAGCGACCCGAACCGGTTCCCTCCAGCGAAATCCTCCTTTCATTGGTGAGGAACTCCCGTAAGACGGCGCGCCACGCCATCCTCCTGAGTTCGACAGGTGTGGCCATGGGACCGGCCAGGCCTTCCTCGTGGATGATCGCCGCCAGCTCTTCGGCGAGGTCCCGCAGCGATAGCCCCTCCGGCGAATAGGGCATTAGTCGCTGGCTCGCGCGCAGGATAACGTTGCGGAAGAAGATGTCCTCGTACGTTCGTCCCAGGTACCAGGCGAAGAATGCTGCCTCCTGGCGACCATCGGCGAAAGCTAGAACCTTCCTGCGATCGCTCGGCAATTGCTGAAACAGGGTCGTGGCTATCACCGCATTGGGACCGTCCGCCCCATGGATGACCTCCTTAACCGGGTCCGGGCCCCGGTAACCGCAAGCGCCGCATTGGGGGAGGCTGTCTTGCCCTTCTCGCGCACGTTGCCGAATGACGCGCAATAATGAACCCTCATTGGATCCGTGTTCACAGGCCGGAGGGAACCCTTCCCTCCAATACGCCCGACAGCGCAGACAAAGGTAATACGTGCCACCCTGGTCCGCTACCTGTTCTCCTGCCTTGTCCGTGCCATCATCGTCCTCAACGAGGTCGGTCTGGTCCTCTAGTGGGAGGAGGAAATCCACACCAAAATCAGAGTGCCCGGGGTCCCGAATGGCCTCGGTGAACTGCCCGGTACGGGATCCGCCAGCCAATTTGCCGACCAGATAGTGCTGGCCGCACTCCCGGCATAGTGCGAGTTCGAAGCATGCAGCCTCGTCCTGTTGGTGCCTGTTTAGTGTAACTTCCCTTTGCGGCAGGTAACGGATGAATGCTCCTTCCAGGGACCGCAAGTACAAATGGTAGCGGGGGGAGAGGAGGGGTAGCGGTGTACCGGTGTTGCACGTTGACGGATCGGGAACCGCCGCCAGGAGCTGAACCAGCTGGCTCAGGCTTGTAGGCCGCTTAGATGCAGGAAGCTCCGGGAACACCTGGTCTGCGATGATCCGCACGTGTGCTGGTCCTTCGGACAACAGCCTCCGCAGTCGTGTAGCGCGCTTATCGGAAAGTAAGATGTGTCCGGCCGCCTGCACAGCTGGGATACCCACGGGTAGTTTCAGGCCGCAGCGCTCGGCAAGAGCCCGAAGCTGCGCGAAAACCGAGTCTTCTGGGCTTTCTACCGCCGCACGGACCACTTGGTAATCGTCGCTTGATAGCGTGTAGTGACCATCGTCTGGAACGCTTTCCCTTTCCCCGACGATGACGTCTTCTTCCGAGAAAGGTGCGTCGAACAGGGCCGACGCGAAGCGCGCTACTCCTAGACGATCCGCCTCGCCGCCCAGTAGGGTTGCACTGGTGGCAACGCATTGGATGGGTGACTCGCGCCCGCCTTGTCGGAGGCGTTGCTTCAGGCGGCGTATAAGCATAGCCATCTCCATTCCGCGGGTCCCGCGGTACTGATGTGCTTCGTCCAGGACCAGGAAGGTCCACCAGCGGGAGTGGCCGTCATCAAACAGCGGACTGTCGCCCGGGCGGATCAGGAGATACTCGAGCATGGAGTAGTTGGTCAGGAAAATGTGGGGAGGGGTGCTCCTCATCTCGTCTCGAAACACCAGCTCGCCTGGCAGGCGCGCCCGGTCGTATCCCGGGCCGTTGCGCCTGGTGTCTCGTATGTTGTCTGGGGTCTCGCCTATGTACTGCCCGAAGGTGAACTGAAAGGGTGAACCGTAGTCGTGCAAACGCTTGGCGATTGCCCCCAACCGATCGCGCTGGTCGTTGCTGAGTGCGTTCATGGGATAAAGGATTAAGGCCCGGACGCCGGGGCAAAGCGAGCCTGCCATGAATTCCCGATAGAGGTGGAAGAGGATGGGTAATAGGAATGCTTCTGTCTTGCCGCTTCCTGTGCCGGTAGCGACTACCACGTTCCGGC
>JBFMCJ010000170.1 GCA_040754675.1 Bacillota bacterium | reverse complement strand
AAACCTCCTGCCTCCTTCCGGCCGGCGGGCGCCCGAGGGCGCCCCGCCGGCGGGGTTCTGGTGCGGCCGCCTCGGTCGTTCGGCGGCCGCCGCTGCAGGCCCCCTCCCGGCGGAGGTCCGGCCTGCCTGGTTTGTCTTCGTTCAGGCGAACACCACGCTGTCGATGTTGGTGAACACGTTCTCCTTGAGCTGCGCCTCGTCCGCGACCGTGATCACGGTCCGGTTCTTGACGCTCACCACGAAGGCGAGGCGGTCCAGCATGACGACGGCTTCACGCGCCCCTTTGGCCTGCGCCCGGTCCACGGCTTCAACCAGGCGCCGCCGCGCGGCGTCCGAGAGGTCAATGCGGCGCTCTGCCAGCCGGCGCCGGGCGTGGCCGGAGAAACGTAGCGCCTGCTCTTCGGCAAGCACCTCGTCCAGGACCTGGCCGAACGACGCCTGCCGGCCGGCCGGTTCCGCCGGGCGTAGGGTAGACGGCGCGGGAGAGTGCGGCCGAACCGGGTACGTTCGCCCGACTTCACCGGGGCCTGCCGTCATCGCCACTCACCTCGCTTTTGAGGCGTCCTGCGTGCGCTTTAGCGGAGAATCTCCGCGACGTCACTCAAGTTGAACTCCTGCCCGTTCACCACGAGCCAGGGCGTCCCCTCGACCACCTTGACCTTCTCCACCACGCCGCTGACGAACTCGTCCGAGCCCGCCGGACGCAGCACGACCCGCCGCCCCAGAAGGCCCGCGGACGCGCCCAGCATTTGCAGCTCCAGGAGCCGGCTCGCCAGGTTGGTCGTATTGCGGGCGGCCTCGAGCTGGCTGAACTGGGCCAGCTGCGTGACGAACTCGGTCTCCTTCATGGGTTCGAGGGGGTTCTGGTAACGGAGTTGCGTAGTCAGCAGATGGAGGAAGTCCTCCGTGCTGACCCGGTTCCCGGCGGAAAGCCACCCCGCCGTCGACTGTGACGTGGTGCGAGACTGCACAGCGTCGATCATGCGCCTTTCACCCCCTTATACCCTCACGTCCACCGCTGCCATCCCGAGCCGCACCCAGGCGGGCTCCTCCCGAACGGTCGCCATCAACTCGCCGTCCGACGGCCGGGCCCACGCCCCCGCCGGAGCGCCGGCTTGCGAACCGAACCACGGAAGCGGCGCGTGCTGGCCGCCCATGGCGTGGTGCCCGACCTCGACCGAGAACCCCGCGAGGTGCAGCCCCGCCTGCTCCAGCGCCTGCTGGAGCAAGCCGGCGTGCTGCCGGAGAAGCTGCCCCGTGTCCGGCTGCCGGGCCACCACGTGCACCGTGAGCTGCGAGCCCTCGGAGTTGAGAACCAGCCTCAACTCTCCCATCTCGGGGGGATGGAGCTGCAGCCGGATCTCGGTGCCGTCCTGCGCGATCCGGGCGGCAACCACTTCACCCCGGCGGTAGGCGGCTGACGGGGCCTGCTCGATCCACCGGGTGACGTGGGAGGCAACCAGCCGAGCCGCTTCGCGAAAGAACGTCTGTGGATCCTCACCCGCCTGTACGTGCGGCGAACCCGAGACCGCTTCGAAAGCCCCCTGTTCGGCTACAGAGGGCCCGCCCTGCTTCACCAGGGCCCGGACAGCCCGATCGGGAGCACCACCCGCCGGTTCCTCCTGGCGAGCCCGGCCTTCAGCATCGGATACGAACTGGAGGCCGTGGCCGGCGCCGCCCGCGGGTGCCCCCGGTGCAGCGCCGTTCGAGCGGGCCGTACCTCCGGTGAAGGCCCGGGCCTGGCCTCCCCCGCCCGGCGTCTGGCCATCAGGACTACCCCCGTCCCATGCCGTCGTGCCGCCTTCTGCCGCGGCTCGACCCGGCCGGGAGATCGGCGCGACCGTGTACTGGCGCACCGCGGACTGCGCGCTGCCCGGGCCATCCGGCCCGGTCACGACCGCGGCACCGGGTTCGGCCGTCGCTCCCCGGAACCCCTGGGCCCCGGCGGTCTCGTCCGAAGCCAGCCCGGCCCCATGGGTGGAGCCCGCTCGGATGGCTTGGGCAAGCTCCGTCGCGCTCCCGGCGGGCGCAAGGCTCTGCCCCGGGCCCGCGCCGCTCCCCGGGACCCCTGAGCCGTCGCCTCCCTGAACGATAAGGGCACCCTCCGCGCGCGGCTCTGAGGCCACCCGAACGCGCGGCGCATGCCCAACCCGGCCGGCTGCGGCAGCTGTAGTGACGTCCACCCCGGCGTCCGGCGTCCCGTCAGGCAACGTGCCGTGCTGGCCTTCCAGGAGCGGCCAAGCGAGCCCCGGCTGTCCGGAGGCGCCCGCCGCCGCGCCGGCCTTCGCTTGACCTCGTGCACGACCGCCGTCGAAACCCGCTCGGGTCCCGTTCCACCCGAGCGCCCGCAGGTAGGGCTCGACGTTCGAACGGACCGGGTCATCGGCAAACCGCCCGAACGCCACCTGCGTCCCCATCAGCCCCTGCGCGGCGGGGCCGTTGAGGAGCACCGAAGAAAGAGCCGGCACGTCCCCTGACGGCGAGGCCGAGTGGGGCGCCAAGCCGCCCGGCAGCGGGTTGTCCGGCCGGGCCGCGGCAGGCGACGAGCCCGCCTGGAAAAAGCCCGGCCCCGGAGAGCCGCTGAGCCCCGATGTAACGCCCGTGCCCGCTGGAGCGGGGCCCGCCGGCAGCGGCGTCACAGGCACCTCGCCCACGGCGTTCGGCGCTGATGCGCCCCCAGCTTGTGGCGCCTGCAGCCCGGCCGCCCACCCCGGTGCAACAGCCAGCGCCAGTTCCTGGGCGACAGCAACCGGCACGTCCCGCCGTTCGGCGCCTGTGCCGGCGTCGCCCGCCTGGGGAGGCGGCTCCTCGCCGTGATGGGCGGCGGAACCGGTCCGCTGCCGGCCGGTTTCGCCTTGCCCGGCCGGAGCCTGGAGGGCCGATGCCTCGGCCAGCACCGCCGCGAACTCCGGCCTGCCGGCGCTTTCCGATGGCACAGCAGCCGAGCCGCCTGGTGCCGGCGTGCCGCTCAGCGCCGTTCCCCGGCCTGCGCCACTCGCCAGAGTGGCCCCGGCCTGGATGCTAAGTGAGCTCATTTCGCTGCTCACCCCCTTTCCGGTGGGTTTCCCCGAAGCCCTAACGCCCCGAAGAGGCCTGTCCACCCGAAGGCGCCGCCTGCGCCGTGGAGGTGGTGGCCCCGCCCGAGGAGGCTTCGAGCTTCTGGGAATCGTTCAAAGGTAGCTCGTTGATGGCAGCCAGGAGTTTCGAGGCGTACTTGGGATCGAGCCGGCCCAGAATCGCCCCCGCCTGGCGCGGCTCCATGGAGCCAAGCAGCCGCCTCGCCAGTTCCATGTCAAGCTGCTCGATGATGGGGGCGGCCTGCTCCGGCCTCATCTGCGCCACCGCCTCGATGAGCTCCCGGTAGTACTTCTCCCGGTCGGCCGCACCCGCCAGTTCCTGCTCCCGCTTCGCCACCTCGGCGAGACGCCGCGCCAGGTCCTGCTCCCGGGCCTGGAGCTGCTTCTCCAGCCGCGCCAGCTCCTGGGACCGCTGTTGGAGCGCCTGCTCCCGCTTGTCCAGTTCCTGGCGCTGCCGCTCGAGCTGCGCCTCCATCTCGGCCTGGCTCTGTTCAAGCTGCGTGCCGCGCTGATAGGCAGTAATATAATCGGCCACCACCGGCATCCGCCGTAGCCGTGTGGACACGGCGCCGCCGATGTCAATCACCCCGGCGAAGCTCAGCATCCAGATGCCAAGCGCCACGGAGGCCACCAGCGCCAGAAGGGACCACCAGAGCTGGCGCATTGCCCGTCGCTACCCTCCCGTCAGGTGGCGCCGCACCCAGCCCACCGCACCGGCTTCGTCCAGAATCAGACGCTCTTCCCGTTCGGCCTCCTTGAGGTACTCCGCGCGGCGCCGTGCCCGCAGGATCTCCAGCGCCCGCACGCCTCGGTGGGCCTCCACCACTCGAGCGCGCTGTTCGTCGGCCGCCTTGCTCGCCTGGGCCCGCCGGCCGCTCCAGAACGCCGTGCGCCGTTCCAGTTCCGCCCTCAAGACCAGTTCGCGTGCCAGCACCGCGCCGTCCACCGACTCGACTTCCCCCGCCCGCCGCAGGAGTTCTCCCGTCGCCACGAGCTGCGCCGACCGGGCCCGCCGCGCCGCTTCCAGAGCCACCTCGGCTGCCCGAAGCAACCCTATGGCTTCGGCCATGCGGATGCGTTCGAGCTGCACCGTCTGGCGCCGCAGCCCCAGGATCCGCTCCAGGCGGAAACGGAAGCGCTTCATGAAGCACCCGGCCCCTCGAAGCGGCGTGAGAGCTCCTTGAGCGCCTCCACGCTGCCCTTGAACTCGGCCTTCTCAAAGACACCCTGCTGCAAAAACCGGTCAATGGCGTCCCGGGCGTCGATGGCGCGGTCGGCCGCCGGATTGGTACCGCGAACGTAGGCCCCGATGTGGACCAGATCCTCCACGTCCCGGTACGTCGCCATCAGCCGCCGGATGGCCGCCGCGGCCTGCTGGTGCTGCAGGTCGGCCACCTCCGGCATCAAGCGGCTCACGCTCGCCAGAACGTCGATGGCCGGATAGTGCTGGCGCTCGGCCAGCTGCCGGGTCAGCACGATGTGCCCGTCGAGAATGGCGCGGGAGGCGTCCGCAATGGGTTCGTTCAGATCGTCGCCGTCCACGAGAACGGTGTAAAAACCCGTGATGCTGCCGCGATCGGACGTGCCGGCGCGTTCGAGAAGCCGGGGCAGCATGGCAAAGACGGACGGAGGGTAGCCTCGGGTCGTGGGTGGTTCGCCGGCGGCCAGCCCGATCTCCCGCTGCGCGTAGGAAAAGCGCGTCAGCGAATCCATCATCAGCAGCACGTCCAGGCCCTGGTCCCGGAAGAACTCGGCGATGCTCGTGGCCACGAACGCCGCCTTGAGGCGCACCATGGCAGGCTGGTCAGAGGTGGCGGCCACCACCACGGACCGCTCCAGGCCGGAAGTCAGGTCGCGCTCGATGAAGTCCCGGACTTCCCGGCCGCGTTCCCCGACAAGGGCGACCACGACCACGTCCGCGCTGGTGCCCCGGGCCATCATGCCCAACAGCGTGCTCTTGCCGACGCCGCTGCCGGCGAAGATCCCGATCCGCTGCCCCTTGCCGCACGTCAGCAGACCGTCGATGGCGCGGACCCCGACGGAGATCGCCTGCGTGATCCGGGGGCGGCGAAGCGGGTCCGGCGCCTGCCGCTCGACCGGGTAACCCGCCTCGATGGGAACCGGGCCCTTGCCGTCCACGGGCCGCCCGAGCCCGTCCAGCACCCGTCCGAGCAGGGCTTTTCCTACGGGGGCCTCCAGCGGGCGGCGCCGGGAGACCACCGTGCTCCCCGGCGCCACGCCCTCTGCGCTTCCCAGCGGCATCAGAACCGCATGTCTGTCCTTGAAGCCCACCACTTCCGCCACCAGCGGGCCGTAGCGGGGCCGTTCCACCTCGACCAGGTCCCCCACCCGGCAAAAAGGCCCCAGCGACTCCAGCGTGAGCCCCACGACCCGGCTGATGCGGCCCGTGTAGCGAACATCGGTGACCTCGGGGAGCATCCGCGTGAGTTCCATGAGGTCAGGTGCCACGGCGCATCACGTCCAGAAGCGCACGGCTGACCCCGGCGAGCCGCGTCTCGAGCCCCGCGTCGATGCTCCCCATCTCGGTCTCGACGTGGCAGCCGCCGGGCTCCACGGAGGGGTCGGCCACGAGTTCGACCTGGACAGGCCCGGCAACGCGGGCAAGCAGCCCTTCCGATCCGGCCAGCAGCCGGTGCTCGCCGGGGTTGAGGTGAGCCACGACACGCCCCGCAAGCCCAACCGGAAGGTCCTTCAGGACCGACTCGAGAACCGCCGCCGTCACGGCCGGCCCGTCGGCGATCTGCCGGCGCACCACTTTCTCGGCTACGGCCAGCGCCAGCTTCACCGCGTCCTCGCCCGACTGGCGAAGCGCCCGATCCCGGCGGGCCTCGGCCTCCTCCACAGCACGCTGCATCTGGGTCACCAGGGCCTGCAGCCTGCGCGCCACCTCGTCGCCTGCCTGCCTGCGCCCGGCCTCTTCTCCCTGCTGAAAACCGGCCCGGAAGCCCTCCTCCCGGGCAGCTTCGCGAATGCCCTCGGCTTCGGCCCGAGCTTGAGCCACCATCGCCCGGGCACGCTCCCGGTAGCTGGTCCACCGGCGGGCCTGGCGGGGGCGCATGCGGCGCGGGCGGCGGCCGCCTTCCCCGGAGTTGGCGGGAGCGGCGGGGATTTCAAGGGGCGGGACCTGGGAGCCGGCGGGCACGGCGGAGCCGTTCGTGTGCGGCGGAGCCGCCAGGGCAGCCTCTGCGTCCATCTCGGCGGGCGCCGCATCCGGCGGAAGGTCCGCCGCGCGCGTTGAAGGCCTCGCCTCCACAGGACGCGCGAGCTGAACGCTTTCGGCCTTCAGCAGCCGGTGTGCCTTAGACCAGGATCTCTTCGCTTCCGCCGCGAGCAATGACGATGTCCCCGCTTTCCTCCAGACGCCGGATGATGGAGACGATCCGCTGCTGCGCCTCCTCCACGTCGCGCAACCGCACCGGGCCCATGTACTCCATGTCTTCTTTCAGCATCTCGGCGGCGCGCTTGGAGATGTTACGGAAGATGCGCGTCTTCACGTCGTCGCTGGCCGTCCTCAGAGCAAGGGCCAGGTCCCTGCTGTCCACCTCGCGCAGCACCTGCTGGATGGAGCGGTCGTCGAGGAGCACGATGTCCTCGAAGACGAACATGCGCTTCTTGATCTCCTCGGCCAGCTCCGGATCCTGATCCTCCAGGGCTTCCATGATGGTCTTCTCCGTTGATCGGTCCACCCGGTTGAGCACCTCGACCGCCGAGTCGATGCCGCCGGCCACGGTGTAATCCTGCATGACGATGGAGGAGAGCTTTCGCTCCAGAGCGCCCTCGATCTCCTGGAGAACGTCAGGGGCCGTGCGGTCGAGAGTGGCAAGACGGCGCGCCACTTCCACCTGTCGGTCCGGCGGAAGCGACGATAGAATCGCGGCCGCCTGCTCCGGCTGGAGGTAAGCCATGATCAGCGCGATGGTCTGGGGGTGCTCGTGTTGAATGAAGTTGAAAAGCTGCTGGGGATCGGCCCGCCGCGCGAAGTCGAACGGCCGCACCTGGAGCGAGGCCGTCAGCCGCTTGATGATGTCGGTTGCACGCTGCGGTCCGAGAGCCTTCTCGAGAAGCTCGCGCGCGTATTCAATGCCGCCCTGGGTGATGAACTGCTGAGCCAGCATCATCTCCCGGAACTCAATCATCACCTTCTCCTGGTCTTCAGGCAGCACCCGCCGCACCGAGGCAATCTCGAAGGTGAGCTGCTCGATTTCGTCTTCCCGGAGGTGTTTGAAGACGTGAGCCGACACTTCCGGCCCCAGAGCGATGAGGAGCACCGCGGCCTTCTGCTTGCCTGTCAGGACGTAAGGCCCGTGACCGGTACGCGTCACCGCCATGCCCTATGACTCCTCCACAAGCCACGAGCGGAGCAGCTGCACGAACTCCTCGGGTTTCTCCCTGGCAAGCTGCTCAATCTCCTGGCGCATCCGTCTGCGCTCCACCTCGGCCGGCGAGGGAGCCTCCTGCACCGCCGCCTCAGGCACGACCGGGGCGCCCACGGTGACCTCTACGCGCCGGCGCGCGAGGCGCATGCGCCGGCTGACCCACCAGGCCACCGCCACGGCAAAGGCGAGCGCCATCAGCCACCACGCAACCCCCTGCACCTCGGGTCTCCCCATCGCAGCCAGGAGCTCGGCCTCGAGCTGCCCGGGCACTCCGGCCCGGCTGAAGCGGATACCCTCCACGGTCACCTGATCCCCGCGGCCCGGCTGGAGCCCCATGGCAGCCGCGACGAGCTGCTCGGTGCGCTGGCGCTGCAGGACGTCCAGTTCCCCGTCGACCCAGACCGCCACCGACAGGCGCTGGACGCGCCCGGGGGCCATCACGATCCGCCGCTCCACACGGTTGATCTCGTAGTTGGTGACGCTCTCGATGCGCTGCATCTCGGACGTCCCGGCGCCCTCCGCCGGTGCCACGTAACCCGGCACGTTGGAGGTGATTCCCGG
>JBFMCJ010000169.1 GCA_040754675.1 Bacillota bacterium | reverse complement strand
GCGAAACCGACCCGACCCCGTGACGCCGGTAGAATGTTCCGAGCGCCCTTCCGAGCCAGTACACGAACGGAGTCGAAAGCTCACGCCCCACGACACCGCGAATGTCGTACTCGCGGAACACGTGGTCGGGCAGCCCTTCTAAAGGCCAACCTAGCAGGTCATTCATTCCGCGCCGCCCCTCCAGCGAACGAGCTTGTGTGCCTATAGTGTGCCAACTTGCCCGAGTGTGCCTGTCACGGAATGCCCTTCCTCGCAGGCTTACCCTTGCCCCCCGAAAACAGCAGGGCCTCCATGCTGTCGGGCACCTCCTCCTGCATGTCCGGCAACACGTGAGAGTATATGTCCAAGGTCTGTGTCACCGTGGAATGCCCAAGCAGCTCCGAGACTATCTTGGGATGCACACGAGCTTTCAGCAGCAAGGTGGCGCACGTGTGGCGCAGGTCATACAGTCGAATCTTTGACGGCAACCCTGCCTTCTTCAGGATAGGCTTAAAGTGGCGACGGGTTAGGCTGTTCGCGTGTAGTGGCAGTCCATCCTCACCCGCAAACACGAGGTCTAGGTTGTGATACGTCGCACCAGCCTTCAGCCGTTGCGCGGCCTGCGCCGCTTTGTGCAGCCGCAGGGCCTGGACCACCGTGGGCGATAGCCTAATACTCCGGCGGCTCTTAGGCGTCTTCGGCTCCTTAAAGGACCATGCAGGAATAGAGGTATTTAGGTCTTGCTTGTTGTGACGGCGCGACAGTGCCCGGCGAACGTAGAGTTGCCCGGCTTCAAGGTCTACATCTTTCCATTGCAAAGCGAGGTATTCTCCGGGCCTCATGCCGGTCGTCACCGCCAGGAGGAAAAGGGTATAGAAGCGGTCCTCCCGCGCCGCCTCCAGGAAGGCCGCCACCTCATCCTTTGACATTGCGTACATTTCCCTGTGCCTGCGCCCAGGCACTTCCACGCGGTTAGCGGGGTTCTGACTAATGAGCCCCCACTTCACTGCCTGTTCTAGTGCATTCCTAAGCACTGTGTGGAGAGTACAGATCGTCTTTGCGGATAACCCCCGGTCTAGCAACTTGCTGTATACGCCTTGAATGTCCAGAGGCATAAGCTGATGCAGCCGCTTAGCGCCTAGAGGCTCGCGCACGTATCGTTTCAGAATGGCCTCGTAATCCTCATAGGTCCGCGTCTGCACCCTGGGCTTTACGGCGGCCTCTAGCCACTTGTCCAGGTACTCATCTAGCGTCATGCGTGTAGGCTCGGCGAAGGTCCCGAGGTCCCTCTCCCGCAGAACAGCGGTCAGGTATCTCTGTGCGTCCTTCTTGGTCCCGTGAATAGTCTTGTTGTGATAACGCCGTTTCCCGTCCTTATCGCGCCCGAGAAACACTCGCACGAGGAAGACGTTCTCTCCGCGCTGAATGATCTGTCCGGCCACGTGAACACCTCCTCACGAACACCATAGCGCCCCGCCCGCCTCTGCACCGGCCAGCTCGACGTATCGGGCGAAGAATTCGCCGGGAGTGCAGGGCGATAGCTCAAGATGAACCTGCTCCCGAATATCGTCATTCATGCACTCTGCCATGGCGTCTAGCTTGCTTTGCGTAACGTTAGCAGGGTCCACCTCGAACGCCTCACCTGTCCACGGGTTGAGTAAGCGAATCACCGGGGCCACCTCCTTCCTTTGCCTGTCTTGCGTGTCTGATAATCTCGCGCACCACCTCGGCCAGGCTCTTATGCTCTTCGTAAGCCCGCCGCCTGAGCCATTCATAGTCATCCTCGGATAGGAGTAGGTGCGTGTCAATCATGGCAAGCTCACCTCCTACTTGTACTATACTCCAATTGTCTATCATGTCAAGGGGTTTTCGGTATAGGAAAAGCCCGAGGTGGAAATGTTGCCACCTCGGGCTTTCCGGGAGGAGGATATGGCGAACGCACTTTCGCCGGGGCTATCGGTTAGGTCCGGCATTACGCCGGCGGGATTATCCCCTTAATCACGCAGAAGTGAGCAGGTCTCGCGACGCCTACGTCAGCCCGGAGGTATCCCCGAATCAGCGCCTGGAGCTTGCCGAAGGCGTCACCGGCCTCGCGGCTCACCTCAAGGACAAGCTGGGTCCTCATGCCGATGAGGAGTTGGGCGAAGTCGCCGACGATCGCCACGCTTGCGTTTGTGGCAGTGCCCTGGGTCATGTCCGTCGGCACCTGCGAGCTTGCGAGTTTCCGCAGGCTCCTGAAGCTCTCCGGAGGCTGCAAAGGCTGTCCCGTGGAATCCACGAGACGGTCCACCTCGCCCGCCGTCCTCGGCGCCCAAATAAGCGCGCGCGGTATGCCGTTTGCCTCCTGAACCTTCTGGACCGCCTGGCTGAACGGTGCGTAGCTCGTAATCGCCGCCCCGTTCGTGCCCATGCTTATGCTCTGGACGCCGGTCCAGTTCAATAGGCCAAGCGGCTCAGCCGCACCGTTGCCAAACAGCGCCGCCCGGTCAAGCTCCAGGGCTAGGGCCTGGGCGATGGCGTTCTCCACAAGGCCGGAGATGTTCTGCGCGTCCTCGATCAGCTCGATGCTCACCCGAGCTAGCGCCGCGAGGGTCTTCGCCGAGAAGTTCAGTGCCCCGAAGGACATGTCGGATTCCGTGACCGCCGCGTTCTCCGGCCGCCAATAGGCAGTCGGGTCACTCTCCACCCGCGCGAGGCGCAAGGTCGAGGATTCCATCGGCACCGTCAGCGCACCCGCCGCCATTACTACGGCCTGCGCTCTGGCAAGGTCTATGATGCGCGCCGAAACCACATCTGGCAGCAAGAATCCGCCTAACGTGTCAGTTCCGACACTCAACGCTCTGCGCTCGGCCTCCGCGTTCCGCCAGTCGCCGCATATGATGCCCCGCAGGAGTCTCCCGAGGCTCAGGTTGTCGGCCTCGTCATTCCGATGCACCACGTCGGCCATGCGCTCGTTCGGCCTTAGCAGGCGCACGTCGGCGGGGTCTGCCGGCAGGTATCCCCCGCCAGGCTGATACCCGAAGGCCGCAACGGGGCCGATCCGTTCCCGAAGCAGGGCCTCCACAGCCTCCAGGCCAGCACCGCGAGCCTCCTGCCACCGTCGCCGCTCGCGCTGGTCGCCCTCGGCTTCGGCGATCATGTCCGTGAGCACGTCAGCCCGCGCCATGAGCTGGTCAAACTCGCGCTCCTCCATCCCGGACAGGCCGCGCCCTTCGCCCTCGGCCTTGTCCAACAGGATTCGCGCTTTTTCGATACACCTCGCACGCTGTTGG
This sequence comes from Bacillota bacterium, assembly GCA_040754675.1. Taxonomy (NCBI): domain Bacteria; kingdom Bacillati; phylum Bacillota; species Bacillota bacterium. The sequence continues at coordinate 4,834 of JBFMCJ010000169.1, read as the reverse complement.
CGTAGCTCGATAGGGTTCATCACAGATTCCTCCTCTGGATTCCCCCTGGCAAAGCAAAAGCCGCCAGGGGCTACGCTCTGGGTCGCGGCCTCACCCGGCCTGATAGGCTCGGGGTCGGCTCGTGCCTGCATAGCGCCTGACGGCCTCCAACGGTCCGCAGGACGCAGGTTTATTCACTTGTCCACCGACAGGACGCCTCCAACGGCAATCCTTGGTCCAGAAATATTTTACCACACACACGTTCGCCGCGTCAATCCGCCCGCCATACGCCGCCTTTTGCTAGCCTTTTTGCTTTGCGCCGCGCTTCGCGCTCCCGGCGGGCCTCCTCGCGCCATTTCGCCTCAAGCTCGGCCTGGTCCTGGGCACAAATTACCTCATGCAGCGCGTGTCGGGCCTCGTCTTCCTCCGGGGTCCACTCGCGGTCAAGGTTCGCCAAGTACGCCACGACCATCTGATAAGCCCGCTCAAGAGCAGTCTGACCGGGCGCAAACCGGGCCTCATGCTTGATCATCTTTGCCGCCTCCGTTCGCTTCTGATTCGAGCAGTTTTAGCGCCTCCCCGATGCCGTTCAACCGTTCGCGTTCCGCAAGCACCGCTTCGAGCCTGGACAGCCGCGCGAAGAATTCGCGCACGCGCTCTTTCCACACAAAATCAGCCGCCTTCTCGTTAAAGCCGACCTTCTCGATCTCCTTGTAGGCCACCAGAACCTCATTGCAGGCTTTGACGGCCTCCGCTATCACATGCGCTAACTGCACCGCCGAGTAATACTCCAGCACCCGCCGCGCCGCGTCGCGCTCCTCCGGCTTGAAACTCTCGAACATAGTCGCCCTCCTCTCTCGAAATGCCTAAAATCTACACGGGGACCTTTTCCCACAATCGACCGCGCCCCCGGCACCGAGACGCCGGGCCGTAGAGAGTTACCCCGGTTACCCCGTCGGTCGCCGATGCAGCTTTGCATGACACGCCCGGCATACGCTCACGAGGTTGCCCATGTCAAGCAGCTCGCCACCCTCACGAAGCGGCACCTTGTGGTGGACCATCTCCGCAGGCGTGACACGCCCCTCGGCAAGGCACAACTCACATAGCGGGTCCGCTTGCCGCTTCATCGCTTTCAGCCTGTCCCAGGACGTGCTATAGCCACGCTGTCTATAGTTCGGCCTGTTCGCGTCCTCCGCCTTGCGGCCTGCGGTTTTATGTCGCGGGCAGTAACGCTCCGGTGGCGTCACAACCTCCGGGCACCCGGGCCAGGCGCAAGGTTTCCGTAGCTTATAAGGCACGCGCACTCACCTCCTCACATGCGCCCCATGGTAAGTTTCCATCGGGCGTCGCGTCGCGATTCCCCGCGACCTTCCGGCATTTTTGCCGTAAGGTGTGCGGCCACGCCATGCGCCCGTTACGGCAATGTTGCCGGAACGGGAGCAACAACGCCATATGCCAGCGACCTCCCACCAATGGCCTCCTTTTTCACATGCCGCCTCGTGCTCGCCAGAACGCCCCGCGAGGCGGCCATCCCGGGCGCACAGGTATTTCTACCCCTGGCGAAGGGTTATCACGGCTCCTGGGGCCTTCTACGCGCCGCCTGCCGGGCCTCCCTTGTCCTCGCCCTCTGAACGGCCTTCCCGCGCCGTAATGCAGTCTCCCATAAGCCCCGGTCATGCGCGAGCAGGGAAAGCAGTTCGGCCTCCGTCAACACGAGCAGGCACTTGGGCAGCTTTACCTCAATCATCGCACCGGCCTCCCCGCCTCCGGTCGCGGCCTTGCACCTTCACGACCGTCGCCTCGTGGAGCAACCGGCTTACGATGCGCGAGCCAAGGACCTCCTCAAGTTCGCGCCGGGAAAGGTTAGTCGCCACCACGGTTGGGAGCAGCGCCTCATATCGCATATCGAACAAGAGGTCCAATCTCTCCAGTACCCAGTCTGTGGGCCGCTCAGCGCCCAAATCGTCAAGCGCGAGCAGCGGCACCTCCGCGATCTCCTCGACGGTTACTTCCGGCTCGCGGTCTCCGGCAGGCCGCATGGCCTCCAACAGTTGCGCGACAGGCCAATACCTGCCGCCTTGCAGCGTTCGCCGCGCGGCCTCCACAAGCGCCACGGCAAGCGCAACGCTCTTCCCTGTCCCGACAGGGCCGACGAACACGAGCCCGGGCGCGCCGCAAACGTCGCCCCGTCGAAGATCGCCGTCAGCCGTCAGGCCGCCCTCGGGCAACCCCGCCGCCCACTCGCGGGCCGCTTTGACGGCAGGCGATTCCTCAAGGGGGCCGCGCCACAGCACCCGTGTCAATCGCGGAGGCAGATGGAGGCTGTCAATCGCCGCCTCGCGTTTGGCCTCAAGCTCGGCCTTGCGTCGCACGCCGCACATCGTGAAGTCCCACGTCACGACCGGCGATCCGTCGCGCTCCCGCCTCGGCTCGCCGTTCTCATCTGTAGCGCGCCGCAGCACAAGCGGGCTCCCGGCAAGCTTGACCTGGCACCCGTCAAGCCCCGGGCACCGCTCGCACTTTCCAAGCGTCTCTTCGATTTCTTGCAGAGGCCACGACACCCCGCGCTCAAGCGCCGCCGCCGAAGGGAATTCCGCAAGCCACGGATACGCCGCCGCCACGCGAGGGAACCCGCGCAAGTAGTCTTCAGCCGACATGCTCTCCAACTTCTCTCGCCTCGCCTGCGCCTCGGCAAGAACAGCTTCAATATCCACCGCTCAACCCTCCTCGCCGTTGTAGAAGTAGTCAGAGTAATCACGCTGCTGCTCCCCCTCCACGTATCGCACCCGCCGGGGCCGCCCGGCCTTCGTCTCGCCCGTCAACAGGCGGGGCAGCGCCGCGAGGAAGTCAGCGAACCGCAAGTTCCGCGAGATAAACCCCGGCGTCGCCGGGTCGAAGAAGCGAGCCACAGCCGCCGTCAGGTCCTCGGTTGAGTAGTCGGCAGGTAGCTCGCGGGTTCGCTTGCCGTCGCGCCCGTAGTCCAACACCGTTTTCGTCGGCTCCTTGCCCACGCGCTTCACGTAGGCTTCGTGAAACGCCTGGAGGACGGGATGAACACGAGGGTCGGTTTCGCCCCGGGCGCGTCGCTTGCGCGCGCCGCCAGGTTGGGCAGTTAAATGGTCAGTTAATTGATCAGTTCCAATAGGCAGTTCAGGGGTTCTGTCAGAACCCAGTGGTGGGTTCTGTGGGAACCTACCCGGGTTCTGTGGGAACCCGGTTGAGGCTCCATCAGAACCTAGGTTCTCAGAGACACTAGGTTCCACCAGAACCCGGTATCGGTTAATAGCGCCCCAATGCCGCGTCACCGCCACGACGCCGGCGGCCTCCAGGCTTCTAATCGCCCGCTTCACGGCACTCCGCGAGAGGCTACTTTGAGCCATGATGCGCGGCAAGGAGGGGTAACAGGCACCCGCACCGTCGGCGTGCCTGATGAGGACAGTGGCCACCAGCTTTGCATGTGCGTCCAGGTCGCTATCCAACACGGCGCGAAGCGCGTCCAACGGCTTGAAGGTGGCGTCGTTCCTTGCTACAATGGGATCGAAGTCGGCCATCCCGATACCTCCCGTGTCGGCACCCCGGCAACGCGCCGGGGTTCCTTGTTCTCATGCCTCGCGCCTCCAACCGCCCGGCAAGGCGCAGCCGCCCTGCTCGATCCAGTCGCGCAGCTTGTCGGCGTCAAACCGGATCTGTCGCCCCACACGGACAGCGGGCAGCAGCCCTTCCCGCACAAGCTGGTACACCCTGTCTTCAGTCACGTCCAAGACGCGCGCGACATGCGGCACCCTCAGCAACTGCATGAAAATCATCGCCTCCTACCTGCAATGATAGGAGGCGATGACCTAACGCAATAGGAAATAACGCGCCGCCGCGTTAATTCCGTAGTGACCTCAGTCCGATTAGTTTGCTGGCAGCTTCAATCGCTTTTCTTATGGCGTCCTCGCCGATCACTCGCTCGCCCGTCGGGTCCTCCTCCATGTAGCGGTCCGCTATCTCGCGCACGCTCCAGCCTAGCACACGATGCTGCACGAGCCATTTGAAGTGCAGGTCCGGCTCTCCGCTCCGGTTACGCTTCACCACGACCTGGGTCCAACCGCGATTCTCCGCGAGGGTAGCAATATGGTCTAGGTGGCGATCTACGGCCTCTGCGAACGCCCTCAGTAGGCGCTCCCGGGCCTGTCCACGGGTTTCCATCGCGGGGTCCCAACCGTCGGCCTCGAAAGCGATACGCCTTTCCGCGTCGGCCACCGGCTCCCACCATGAGAACCCGCCCCCCGCGTCCCATCTCGGCGGCTCTTGCGCTCGCAGGGCAGGGCAGTCATCCCATAGCGCGAGGGTATCCATGGCCTTGTCCAAGATCCACGGTTCGCAAAGGTGCCACCGTCGCGCCCAGGCCGTCAAGCGGTCCTGAAGCTCATCCCTGGAGAAGTAGGGGTACACCTCATCCCGCAGGGCACGCAGGACCTCCGGCGCGTCCCGCTCAATGGTCGCCAGGAACATCTCCCGCGCGGCCTCGGTCTGCACGTCGCCGGTCGCATATCCCCCGATCCCGAGTCGCATAGGTGCAGCCCTCCAAACAGATGTTCTGTGTGCCAAATGTGTGCCAACTCCGCCAGAATGCCACTAACTCAGCCCAACTCCCAACTATTACTATATCGCCAAAACCCAAGCTCCGCAAGGCTTTTCACGCCTCATGGCAACTCAGCCCAACTGCCCAAAACAGCCCCGTTTCGAATGTCGTACTCGCGGAACACGTGGTCTGGCACCTGCACGGGAGGCCACGCCCCGCGCCTGTCATAGCGATCCCCTATCACCTTGCACTCAGACATTAAACTCACACATCCCTTCCTGTCCACGA
>JBFMCJ010000168.1 GCA_040754675.1 Bacillota bacterium | reverse complement strand
TCTAGAATTCACGTAACCGTCGTCGATCCCGGTGATGCTGTTGCCGAGGAGGTCGTCGGTGCGGCACTCTCGCAGGTGCTCAACGAGGGTAGGGACGTGCAGGCGGCGCTGGCCGAAGCCCAGCAACTGATCGAGCGGAGGTTGCGTCGCCGGTAAGCCGGCAGGGGCGCCTCTCAAACGTAGGGTCGCAGACGCCGGCACGTGATGGATGGCGGCCGATGCCGTTACGGGCGCATGCCGGGCGCAGGCCCGTCGGAGGTGCCGTAAGCGGTACGGCCGCCTGCCTTTGGAGGAGACGTACGCGTGACTGTGCGGTACTCAACCAGGAGCCAGGAGATTACGGCGCCGAGAGATCTCTCCACGCGCTGGCACGTTTTGCAGCGGCGAGTTGCGCCGTATCTGTTCATCAGCCCCTTCTACATTCTGTTTGCCGTCTTCGGCCTCTTTCCGCTCTTCTTCTCCTTATACCTTTCGTTCCAGAGCTGGAACGCGGTGGGTGGCCTGGGCGCCATAGAATGGGTCGGGCTGGAGAACTATGTTTACCTCGCTACCGACCCATGGTTCTGGAAATCCGTTTGGAACACGGTGGTCCTGCTCGTGATCTCGGGACTCCCGCAGCACCTTGTTGCAATCCCACTCGCGTTCGCGCTCAACGCCGGGCTAATCCGGCTGAAGAATCTCTTTACAGCCGCTTACTTCATGCCGTACATCACCTCCACTGTCGCAGTGGCGATGATCTTCTCGACCATTTACGGCACACAATACGGCGTCCTAAACGCGGTAATCGGATACCTCGCCCGGACGCGGCTGTTTGGGTGGCCATTCGACGTACTGCAGGTCGAGTTGCCCATCAACTGGCTCGGGTCGGCGCACTACATCAAGCCTGCCATTGCGGTCCTGGTTGTATGGCGGTGGTTTGGATGGAACACGGTTCTTTATCTCACGGGGCTTCAGACCATTCCGAAGGAATTGTATGAAGCCGCGATGGTTGACGGTGCCGGTACCGGGCAGCAGTTTCGATGGATCACGCTCCCGCTCTTACGGCCGATCATGCTGTTTGCCGTTACGTTGACGATCATCGGAAACATGCAGCTCTTCGATGAGCCGTTCATCATGACGGGCACCGGCGGGGGAACCTCTCAGGCTGGCTTGACCACCGCGCTATATCTCTATCGAACGGGTTTTGAGTGGATGTACATGGGTTCCGCAGCGGCGATATCATGGGCCCTTTTCATCGTGATCGGGCTTTTCACATGGATGAATTTCCGAATCTTCGGTCGTGAGAGCCTGCAGCGCCGTGAAGGGTAGAGGCCGTGCATGCGACGTGTAAGTGGCAGCCATTGGGTGAAAAAAGCGATACTGTACGTGCTGCTAGGGGTAATGGCGTTTCTCACCCTCTTCCCCTTTTACTGGATGTTCGTCCTCGCAACTCACGACCGCTCCACGATCTTCAGCTATCCGCCACCCCTCCTTCTGAGTGACAAAGCGCCGGGCAACTATCAGCGGCTTCTGGAGGCGGTACCGTTCTGGCGCAACTTCTGGAATAGTTTCTACACTGCAGGGATGGCCACCGTGGCGACACTCTTTTTCTGTAGCCTCGGAGGCTTCGGCTTCGCGATGTACGACTTCCGGTACAAGGAGAAGCTGTTTGCCATTCTCCTGGCAACGCTGATGATCCCGCCGCTTTTGGGCATCATTCCGTACTACCTCATCATGAAGTGGCTCGGATGGCTCAACCATCCCAGGGCCCTGTACGTTCCGGGGATGGCCTCCGCCTTCGGAATCTTCCTCATGCGTCAGTACATTGCAAGCGCTATCCCTAAGGATCTGCTGGACGCGGCTCGTATCGACGGGTGTACGGAGTTCCGGATCTTCTGGCGAATCATCGTTCCGCTGATCAAACCGGCCCTTGGGACGCTCTCCATCATCACATTCGTGGGTTCGTGGAACAACTTCATGGGAGCCCTCATCGTGATGCGAACCAGGGACTCGTATACGCTGCCAGTTGCCCTACGGTCACTGCAAGGGATGACCTCGACCGACTGGGGTGCGTTGATGCTTGGAACAGCCATTAGTGTGCTTCCGCTCTTGATGGCCTTCATTGTAGGGGCCAGCCGTATCATTGAAGGGCTAACGGCTGGCGCTACGAAAGGCTAGGTGGTCGTGTGTGGAAGGAGGGCTTCTCTCGGTGAGAGTCCTGCTAACCGCCCTGACAGTGGCTACCCTCGCACTGCTCCTGGCGAGCACAACCCAGGAGGTGCTCGCGGCCAGCGCACCCGCGGCTTGTATCCCTCCGTATGTGGGCGGGGAGAGCGACGTAGCCTGGCGTCAAGCAGCAGAGGCCCGTATCGAGCGCATCCGGAAAGCCGAACTCCGCGTGGTCGTCGTCGACCTGAACGGGCAGCCGGTGCGCGGAGCCACCGTGGGTGTTCATATGAAGCGCCACGCTTTCCCGTTCGGCACGGCCGTAAGCGCGTCACTCCTGACAAGCCCCGCGGGGGAAGAGTATCGAGAGGCTATCCTGAAGCACTTCAACGTAGCGGTCTTCGAAAACGCATTTAAATGGCCGTACTGGGAGAACTGGGGCCGGTCGAAAGGTCTGGCCGCCTTGGCGTGGCTGGAGGAGCACGATATCCCGTTGCGTGGCCACACCCTTGTGTGGCCTGGGTGGCAGTACCTGCCGGCCTGGGTTCGCTTTCTGGAGGATGATCCGGCGGCCTTGCACGAGGCCGTGCTCGAACACATCCGGGAGGAGGCCGGTGCTCTCAGAGGCCGCGTGATTGCCTGGGACGTGCTGAATGAGCCGTATAGCAACCGCGACCTCATGAAGATCCTCGGTGACGAGGCTATGGTCGAATGGTTCAAGGCAGCAAGGGAGGCGGACCCCGGGGCCCAACTCTTCATCAACGATTACGGGATTTTGAGCAGCGGGGGGCTGGACCGAAAGCACCAGGACGCGTACTTCGCCACTATCCGCTACCTGCTGGAACAAGGTGCACCGCTCGACGCCATCGGCATGCAAGGCCATTTCGACTCCGATCTCACGCCTCCCGAACGGCTCCTCGAGATCCTGGACCGCTTCGCCGTCTTTGACAAGCCAATCTGGATCACGGAATTCGATGTCGACATTGAGGACGAGGAGCTGCAGGCGGCGTATCTACGGGATTTCTTCACCGCAGTCTTCAGCCACCCTGCCGTGGAAGGAATCCTCATGTGGGGTTTCTGGGACGGCGCCCACTGGAAACAGAACGCGCCGCTGTATCGCCGGGACTGGACCCTGAAGCGTTCGGGCCGGGCGTGGTTGGATCTGGTCTTCGGCCAGTGGTGGACCAACGAAGCCGGTACGACCGACGCGAACGGTACGTTTGCTACCAGGGGCTTCCTGGGTGATTACGAAGTGGAGGTGAGCGCCGGCGGTCGGCGCGAGACGGTGGCCGTAAGGCTGCCGAGGGAAGGCGCCACGCTCAGAGTCGTGCTGGATGAGTGAGGGGGCGACTCCTTACACCGGTCTGCGCACGCAAGGCGATTTCCTCACCGGTGGTGTGTGGCGCCTCCCCGTGCAGGTCGCCTCGGGTTGGAGGGAGTGTGCCGGGGACTGTCCGGCGCCCCGCTCGAAAGACGCGTTGAAGGAGGCATCGCAGATGGCCGGGCCCGTGCCTAAAGATGCGTTATATAAGGACCCCAGCCAGCCCATCGAGGCTCGCGTCGAAGACTTGCTAGCGCGCATGACGCTCGACGAGAAAGTGGCCCAGCTCGGCAGCGCCTGGGTGTTCGAAATCGCCCCCGGGGGAGCGGTCAGCGAGGAGCAGGCCGCTAGCAGGCTGGGCAAGGGCATCGGGCAGATCACGCGCGTCGCGGGAGCGAGCGACGGTGACGCGCGTACCATCGCCAAGCTCACCAATACGATCCAGAAGTATCTGGTTGAAAGGACTCGGCTGGGCATTCCGGCCATCGTCCACGAGGAGTGCTGCGCCGGCTTTATGGCACGCGGTGCTACGGTGTTTCCGCAAATCATCGGCTTGGCCAGCACGTGGCAGCCAGAACTCGCGGAGATGATGGCGGCGGCCATTCGCCGGCAGATGAGGGCCGTCGGCGCCCACCAAGGCCTGGCACCTTTGCTGGACGTGGCGCGGGATCCGCGTTGGGGTCGCGTGGAGGAGACGTTCGGAGAGGATCCCTACCTGGTGAGCCAGATGGGAGTTGCGTACATCCGCGGACTGCAGGGGGATGACCTGAAAGAAGGCGTCATTGCTACCGGTAAGCACTTTGCAGCCTACGGCGTGCCAGAAGGCGGCATGAACTGGGCCCCCGCCCACGTTGGCGCGCGGGAATTCCGCGAGATTTACTTGGTGCCGTTCGAGGCAGCTATCCGGCGCGCCGGGTTGGCCTCCATCATGAACGGGTATCACGAGCTTGACGGGGTGCCTGCTGCCGCCAGCCGCGAACTGTTGACCGAGCTACTGCGCGGCCAATGGGGGTTCAGCGGAATCGTGGTCTCCGACTACACAGCCGTTGAGACCCTGGTCAGCTACCATCGTACGGCCACCGACAAGGCTGAAGCTGCAGCCCAAGCGCTGCAGGCCGGGATCGACGTTGAACTGCCGACCACGGACTGCTATGGGAAGGCGCTTCGCGAGGCCGTTGCCACTGGCAGGGTCAAGATGGCCGTCGTGGACGAGGCCGTGCGCCGTGTGGTACGTTTGAAGTTCATCCTTGGACTCTTCGAGAACCCATACGTTGACGAAGAGAGGGCCACAACGTCCTTCGACACGGCCGAGGATCGCGCACTGGCCCGGCGGATCGCGCAGCAATCGGTGGTGTTGCTCAAGAACGACGGGGCGCTACTCCCTCTCAGCAAGGAGCTCTCATCCATCGCCGTTATCGGCCCCTCAGCGCATAGCCTGCGCAACCTCAACGGGGATTACCACTACCCCGCGCACATCGAGGTGTTTAACTTGATGGGGCGGATAATACCGGGGCAGGCTCCGTTTCCGCTGCCGCAGCCACCGGCTGGCGCCGATCCAATGGAGGCGGAGTCCATCATGTACGCCAGGCACTTCACGCGTTTCGTCAGCGTACTGGATGGCATCAAGGCCAAAGTCGGGCCACGAACGCGGGTTCTCTATGCCAAGGGCTGTGACGTCACCGGCGAGTCCACCGAAGGATTCGCCGAAGCCGTAGAGGCCGCCCGGAAGGCGGAGGTGGCGGTAGTGGTCGTGGGCGAGAAGTCCGGGCTTACCCCGGACTGCACTTGCGGAGAATTCCGAGACCGTGCGTTTCTCGGGCTTCCGGGGGTGCAGGAGGAACTGGTCAGAGCCGTCTTGTCCACAGGTACACCTACCGTGGTGGTGCTCATCAATGGGCGTCCGCTTTCCATCTCGTGGCTGGCTGAGCATGTTCCGGCCATCTTAGAAGCCTGGATCCCCGGCGAGGAGGGTGGCAGCGCGGTAGCCGACGCGCTTTTCGGCGATGTGAGCCCAGGCGGCCGGTTGCCCATCACCGTGCCGCGCAGCATCGGGCAGGTTCCGTTGTTTTACAACCATAAGCCATCAGGCGGGGCGGTCCCAGGTGCTGGGAGACTACGTTGATCTGAAGGCAGGGCCGCTGTTCCCGTTCGGCCACGGACTGAGCTACACGACCTTCGCATACGCCAACCTCAGCATCACTCCGGAAACGGTGCCGCCCACGGGCACGGTCACTGTCTCCTTCGAGGTTACGAACACCGGCCAGCGGGCCGGGGACGAGGTCGTCCAGCTCTACCTGCACGATATCGTCGCCAGCGTAACGCGCCCTGTGAAGGAGTTGAAAGGGTTCAAGCGTATCACGCTCCAACCGGGCGAGACCAAGGCGGTGAGCTTCTCGGTGGATGTCCGCCAGATGGCGTTTTATGACCGAGAGATGAACTACATCGTGGAGCCCGGCGAAATCGAGGTGCTGGTGGGTGCGTCGTCCGAAGACATCCGGTTGAGGGGGCGGTTCATCATAAGTGGTCAGACTACTGCCGTGAACGAAAAGGTCTTCTCAAGCCAGGTCGAAGTACGGTGAGGGGTGCAGGGCCCAAGGACCCGGCTATTAGGTATTAGGGAAAAACGGGCATCCGACAAGCGAAGAGGAGGACTCGTGATGACGCTCAAAGACCTTCGCGGCCAGGCAACGTTGCGGCAGGGCGACGATCTCGTGACGTTCCTGAAGAGCTTTCAGCTGAAGCCCCGGTTCTCGGTGGGGGTCTGGTACTTCTCCCCGGCCGCCAGCCGGTTCCACGACCGCTATCAGCCCGTCACCTCCATCGAGGAGCGCCTCGATCGCATCGCCGGCCTGGCATCCCTGGGGGTTGTAGGGGTCGAGGCGCATTATCCAAACGAAATCAACGAGGAAAACCTTGACGTCTGGAAGCATTTCTCAAAGGAAAGTGGGATTCGCATTCTCACCGTGGTGCCGCTGCTCTTCTGGGACCCCGACTTCGAGTTCGGGTCGCTTTCATCCCCGCTTCCCCAGGCACGGAAGAAGGCCCTCGACCGGACCGTCCGCACGCTGCAGCTCAACAAAGAACTGGGCACCGACTTCGCCGTCGTATGGCCCGGCATCGACGGATTCGAGCAGCCCTTCGGCGCCAATTTGGCCGATGCTCGCCGGCGGTTCGTGGACGGCCTGGCCGAGGCCATGGACACGGTGCCCGGGGTACGCATTGCCTTCGAGCCCAAGCCCTACGAACCGAGGGGCCGCATCCTGTTCGGCACCACGGCTGAGGGGCTTTTGCTCGCCCACCAGGTCGAATCGAAGCTCCGTCACCCTGAAAACCGGCGGCTTCTTGATGAAGGGTACGCGCTGGTATGCCTCAACCCTGAAGTTGGCCACATGATGATGGCGTACGAAGACCTGGCGTACAGCTTCAGCCTAGCCCTGGAAGAAGGGCGGCTCGCCCACACGCACTGGAACGCCCAGCCGCTGGGCGGCTACGACCTGGACCTGCCGGTGGGGACGGTGGCACCCGAGCAGCTCGAATCTGCCCTCTACGCCCTGAAGATGCACGGCTATCAGGAGCATTTCGGGCTGGACCTCAACCCGGAGCGGATGGCGCCCGAACAGGCTGTCCGCATCTCCATCGAAGCCCTCAGCGCGGCGGTCGACCGCATCAACGAGCTCGACCACGAGGCCATCGTCTGGGCCGCCGAGCATCCCGACACGGCGCGGGGCTGGATCGAGCGCTACCTTGTCCGGGTGCGGGCGCCCCACCCGGAAAAGCTGGAGCCGCTGCCGAGGCCGGTCGGATGAAACACGTTGGTCGTCGGAGAACTGCCCTCGTAGCGCGAAGACGCACAAGAAAGGAGCCATTGCCGAGGAATGGCTCGGTACCTGATCGGGGTTGACGTTGGGACGACGGGAGCCAAGACGCTGCTCGTCGACGAGCAGGGGCGGGTCGCGGCCAGGGCCTTCGACGAGTACCCGCTTCTGGCGCCGAGGCCGGGTTGGGCCGAACAGGAGCCGGAGGAGTGGTACCGCGCCACCGTGAGCGGCATCCGAAAGGTTGTGGCCGAGGCGGGTATCCGGGGAGACGAGGTTGTCAGCATCAGCTTTTCCGGGCAGATGCACGGTTCGGTCTTCCTGGACAAAAGCGGCCAGGTGATCCGCCGGCCTCTTCTGTGGTGCGACGTGCGGACGGCCGACGAGGTGCGCGCCATCAACGAGGCCGTGGGGCGGGAGCGGATGATTGCGATTGCCGGAAGCCCGGCCATGGAGGGCTTCACGGCGCCCAAGGTGCTGTGGGTGCGGCGAAACGAGCCCGCCAACTTCGAGCGGGTGGCGTCGGTTTTGCTGCCCAAGGATTACGTGCGCTACCGGCTGACCGGGGAGCTGGCCACGGAGGCGTCGGACGCGGCCGGTTCGGCCGTGTTCGACGTCGAGCAGGGGCGGTGGTCCCAGGAAGTGCTCGACGTGGTGGGGCTGCACCCGGGGCAGCTTCCGCCGGTGCTTCGGTCGGTCGACGTGGCTGGCCGGCTCACGCAGCAGGCCGCCGAGGAGACGGGCCTACCGGTCGGGACGCCGGTCGTGGCGGGTGGTGCGGACAATGCCTGTGGGGCGGTGGGGG
>JBFMCJ010000167.1 GCA_040754675.1 Bacillota bacterium | reverse complement strand
CTTCGCCGGAAGGTCGCCGCTCAGACTGGAGGCCAGGAGCGGAGCCACCAGGAAGAGCAGGATGTACGAAACCAGGTAGCTGGCGGCGACGGCTGCTGCCACCAGAGGCCTTCTCTGCAGCACGGCGCGCAGCGCCTCGGCCATGGAGACGAGGAAGTGCCGGGTCTTGAGCCGCAGGGCTCTGGCCCTGGAAGCAGCCCCCGGAAAGACCCGCCCGAGGTGACCAAGCAGCGCCTCCACGGGCCCTGCCAGCCATTCGAGGCGGAACAGGGCGGCGATCACGCCTCCGAGTCCGGCTGCATACACCACCAGGATCCAGCGCAGCACCGTACGCACCACGGGCAGGCCCGGAAGCGAGATGGGGCTGAACGCAAGCACGAGCGACACGATGACGAGGACGCTCTGATTGATCACCCCGGCCGCGGTCACGGCGGCCGCCCCGATCGAGTAGGGGACCCCGCCCTGCGCGAGCACGGCCGCCTCCGCTGCGCCGCCACCGCCCGAGAACGGCGTGAGGCCGGAGACCATCCCGCCGACCAGCGTGGCGCGCAGCGCCAGGCGGTACCTCACCGGGTAGCCCAGCGAGCGGGCCACGAGCCACGCGCGCCCGCCGTGGATGGCCCAGGTGCACGCCACGAGGCCCAGCGCTGCGCCGACGGTCTGTATGCGGATCTCCCGGAGCAGGCGCAGGCTGTCGGGGGACCAGGTGAGCCCCAGGAGGACCGCGAGGGTGACGACCGTGAGGGCCGCGCCCAGGAGCAGGTTGCGGACCAGCGCATCTTGTCCCAGCTGCGGGTGCTCGGCCCGGTCTTCTGCCAACGCTTCTTATCCTTTCCGGGCCCGCTCGAAGATGAGGCGGAGCCCCTGGAGCGTCAGGAGAGGGTTGACCTCCTGGATGGTCTCGCTTTCGGGCGCAATCAGGCCGGCCAGCCCGCCCGTGGCCACCACCCGCGGCGGAGCCTTGAGTTCCCGCTGGATGCGCCGCACGATGGCGTCGGCCTGCCCGGCGAAGCCGAAGATGATGCCGGACTGGACGCTCTCGGCCGTGGTGCGGCCGATCACCGACGGGGGGCGGTTCAGTTCCACCCGGGGAAGGCGCGCCGCCCGTTCGAACAGCGCCTCGGCAGAGATGCCCACACCCGGAGCGATGGCGCCACCCATGTACTCTCCCCGCTCGTTCACCACGTCGAACGTGGTGGCCGTGCCGAAGTCCACCACCACCACCGGCGCCCCATACAGCGCCAGCGCCGCTGCCGCGTTGACGATGCGGTCGGCGCCCAGTTCCTCGGGGAACCGGTAGGCGATCCGGACACCCGCGTCCACGTCCGGCCCGACCACCACGGCTTCCAGGCCGAAGAAGCGCCGGCATGCCTGGCGCCAGGGTTCGGTCTGGGAGGGGACGACCGAACTGATGGCGGCCCCCGTGAGGCTTGCTTTGGGGGCGCCGTCGACCTGCATCAGCACCGACAGCGCAAGGCCCAGTTCATCAGCCGTCCGTTCCCGCAGGGTGGTCAGCCACCAGTGGTGAACGATCCGGTCGCCGTCGAAAACGGCAATCCCCGTGGTAGTGTTGCCAACGTCGATGGCCAGAAGCAAGGCACTTCCCCCGCTTTCTCAGACGGCCCCGCCAGGCCCGCCGCCGCGCTGCCTTGCCGGTAGACCCCCCGGGCCTTAAAATCGTTTCGAAGTGGGCGGCGGGTGGCGATGGTCTCCCTGAAAGAGTTCCGGAGCATGGTGGCAGAGGCCCTCGATCGCTTGCCCCCGGCTCTGCTCGAGGGGCTCGATGCGGGCGTGCTGGTGGTCGAACAGGCGCGCCGCCACTCCAGGGGCCTGCCGGGCGTCTACATTCTCGGTGAGTACGTGGAAGACCCCCAGGGACTCGGGAGATACGTCGTCTTATATTACGGGTCCTTTCGGGCCATCCTGGGAAATGCAGAGGTGGAAGAAGTCCGGCAGGAGATCGAGCGGACGCTCGCCCACGAACTCCGCCACCACCTGGAGAGCCGGGCGGGTGTCGACGACCTGGAGGAGGAGGATTTCCGGCAGCTGCAAGCGATGCGCGAAAAACAGGCCATGCGCCGGAGGCCCTGGCGCCTGCGCCGCCGGGGCCGGGCGGCGCCGGGTGAGCGCTCTTGACGAAACTTTTGGCATCGGTAACACTTTCGTAACACGGGGAGGATACATCACCTAATAACAGGTGAGGATCCGGGCGGGGCCGGGCAAACGGGCCCGTTCCTTTGACGGGATGCGGGACAGAAATCGGCCGGGCGGGACGCAGACATGGCAACCGGGGGCCACGAACCGGTTCGGCCCGTGCGCAGCCTACCTGGCCGTGACAGCAAGGACAGGGAGTTGAGGGAGATGCCGCGACGAAAGCGCAACCAACAGCAGGGGCCACAGGCGACCAGGCGCATCACGCTCGACGACGTGGCGAAGGCCGCAGGCGTATCGAAAGCCACCGTCTCACGGGTCATCAACGGCAAGTCGTGCGTACGGCCCCACGTCCGGGAGCGTGTCCTGAAGGCCGTGCGGAAGATGGACTACCACCCCAACGCCGTCGCGCGGGCGCTTGCCACCCGCCGTACGGGTCAGGCCGGGCTGCTCCTGGCCCTGCCTTCCTCGATGCCGGGCTACGGCCTGGGCCTCATCCAGGGCGTGGAGGCGGTGCTGCGGCGCGAGCAGATGCATTTGGTTCTCAACGTCATGGACACCCAATCCGCGCAGTGGGATCCGCCTTCCACCGTCTCCCAGCGCCAGGTGGACGGCCTCATCGTGGGCGGCGACCTGCGAGGGGCGTCCTGGCTCAAGAGCCTCTCCGCGGACGCCATGCCCGTGGTGGTCCTGGGCGACGAGGTGCCTGAGGGCCTTGCGGCCAGCGCGGTGACCATCGACTGGATGACGCCCTCGGCCCAGGTCGTGGAGCGGCTGCTGGGTGCCGGGCACCGGCGCATCGGGGCGGTCATCCCCGGCGGGCGCTGGGGCGAACAGGTTCGGAGCGGCATCGAAAGGGCCCTGGCCGCGGCGGGCCTCCCCGCTGACGCGGCGCGCATCGCCCGCGTGGAGACCGAGGAGCTGCGCAACGGCACGGCTCACGCCGCCGGATACCGGGCAGCCCGAAGCCTGCTCGGCCTTGACGGGACGGCGTCCGCCAGGGGATCCGTTCTTTCGGGCATCACCGCCCTGTACGTCGCGCACGAGGCGCTCGTTCCGGGCGTCCTGCACGCGCTCAAGGAGTCCGGCATCGCCGTGCCCCAGGATCTCGCGCTGGTGGTCTGGGGCCACGGCTCCGCGGGCGAACAGGCGATGGGTTTGACGTGCGTTACCGTCAACCGGGAGCAGATGGGGCGCATGGCCGCGCTGATGCTGCTCGATCTGCTCAAGGACCGCGGCCGCCCGCCCGTTCAGCTTGCCATCACGCCGAATCTGGTAGTGCGGGAAAGCTGCGGCATCCAGCGCACACCCAACGAAGCGACCCGGGCTTATTCCTTCGCGTGACGGCCAGGGCCTGGCGGATCGGCCCGGGGCCAGGCGTACCCTCCAGGGCGCCCCGCCGGACGAAGCGGCGGGGCGCTTCGTTTCCCGCGTGCGGCGGTGCCCGGCTCGAAAGGGAGGTCCCCGTGCAGGTGGAATTCATGGGTTACCCCGCGGAATACTGCGGCATGGGGGTGCTGCAGGCTTGCCCATCAGGTTTGGCACGGACGGATGGCGCGCGGTCATCGCGGATCAGTTCACCTTCCCCAACGTTCGCCTCGTCACCCAGGCGATTGCCAACTACCTTCAGGAGACCCACCTCGGGCGGCGGGAGGTGCTGGTCGGGTACGACACCCGGTTCCTGGCCGAGAGGTTCGCCGAGGAGGTGGCCCAGGTGCTGGCCGGCAACAGCCTGGCCGTGGGGCTGGCGGCCGGCGACGTGCCGACACCGGCCCTGGCCCACGCGGTGGTGCACCGGCGCGCAGCGGGAGCGATCATGGTGACCGCCAGCCATAACCCACCCCAGTACCTGGGCATCAAGTTCATCCCCGAATACGGCGGCCCGGCACAGTCCGACATGACGGCCGCCATCGAGGAACAGATCCGCCGTCTCGAAGCGGCTTCCGCTTCCGGGAACCTGGTCATCCGGACGCTTTCCCTCGACCAGGCCCGCCGCCAGGGCCTGGTGGAACCCATCGAGGCGCGGCTCGACTACATGGCTCACCTGATGAGCGTGGTGGGAACCGAAAGGCTGCCCCGCCGGGTCGAGGTGGTCTACGATGCCATGTACGGCACGGGCCGCGGCTACGTGCCCGATGCCCTGGAGGACCTGGGAATCCGGGTTCACCGCCTTCACGACCACCGTGATCCCCTCTTCGGCGGCGGCGCCCCCGAGCCGACGCAAGAGCACCTGCAGGAGCTGGCCGAGGCCGTCCGGCGCCACCCCGGCAGTCTGGGGCTTGCAACCGACGGGGACGCGGACCGGTTTGGGGTGGTGGACGAGGACGGCGCCTACCTGACGGCCAACCAGGTGCTGGCCGTGGTCTGTGACTACCTGCTCCGCGTGCGGGAGATGCGGGGAAGCGTGGTGCGCACGGTGGCCACCACGCACCTGCTGGACCGCCTGGCGCAGGAGTACGGCGTGCCGCTTCGGGAGACCCCCGTCGGCTTCAAGCACATCGCAGCCGTCATGCGCCGCGAGCCGGTTACGCTGGGCGGAGAGGAGAGCGGCGGCCTGAGCATCGCCGGTCACATTCCCGAGAAGGACGGAATCCTGGCGGTGCTCCTGGTGGCGCGGATCTGGGCGGAGAGCGGGCAGTCCCTAAAAAAGACGCTGGACGCCATCCTGTCGCGCCTCGGGCCGGCGTACGGCCGCCGGGTCGACCTCCCGGTGGGCGACGAACTGAAGCGCCAGGTGCTGGAGAGGCTGTCGGTGCGGCCTCCGGACACCTGGGCAGGCCGCAAGGTGGAACGCGTCATTCTCATGGACGGCGTCAAGGCGATGCTCGAGGGCGGCGCGTGGTGGTTGTTGCGGGCATCGGGGACGGAACCCCTCATGCGCCTCTACCTCGAGGCCCCCGATCGTGAACTGCTCGACCGGATGGAGCGGGAGGTCCGGCACCTGATCGAGCTTTCGGGTATCTGAGAGAGAATGGGGCGGCTGTGGATCGTCGCGGCGGGCCGCATCCGCCACCCCGGCATCCGCCAGGCCACCGAGGAGTACCTGGCGAGGGCGGCCCGCATGGGCATGGCTGCCCGGGTCGTGGAGGTGCGGCAGGGCAGCGCCCTGGGCGGCGGGACGGCCGCGATGCGCGAAGAAGCCCGCCGGATGCTCACGCTTTCCCTCCCTTCCAGGGTGGTTCGGGTGGCGCTGGAAGTGAACGGGCGGACGTTTACCAGCGAGGGGTTTGCCGGGTGGCTCGAAGCGAGGCTGAGCGAGGCCGACGTGGCCTTTTTCGTGGGCGGCGCCTGGGGGCTCGATCCGGAGATCGTCCGGCTCTGCGACGAGAGGCTCTCCCTTTCCCCGCTCACCCTGGCGCACGAGCTTGCCCGCCTCATCCTGGCGGAACAGATCTACCGGGCCGCCACCCTGGTGCGTGGTGCGCCATATCACAAATAGGCGTAAACGGCGCCAGTATCGAATTGATCGGCTGCGTGTGAGCAGGTTATAATGAGCCCGCACGAGGGGGCAAAGGTCTTCACTGTCTTCGTTCGGCCGGCCTTGCGGGCGGGGGGTGAGCTGCGTGGTGATGATGCGCTGGAAAAAGATATCGGACGCGGTCGTGCGCCGGCTGCCGCTGTACCTGCGTGTCCTTGAGGAAGCCTATCAGAGCGGCGAGGTCAAGTTGATGTCCTCCCACGAACTGGGCGAGAGGGCTGGAGTGAGCCCGGCGCTGGTCCGCAAGGACCTGGCCTGGTTCGGGGAGTTTGGCAAGCAGGGCGTGGGCTACGAGGTCAGTTACCTTCGCGAAGAGCTGCGCAAGATCTTGAACCTGGATCGGGAGATCCGCATCGCGCTGGTCGGCGTCGGCAGCCTGGGTCATGCGCTCGTGCGTTACAACCAGCAGCGCTACAAGGACGACACCCACTTCAACTTACACATCGTGGCCCTGTTTGACAACGATCCCTCCAAGGTCCGGACGCACCTGGACGGGCTGTACATCTACCCCATGGAGGCGCTGTCGCAGGTTGCCAAAGAGGAGCACCTGCAGATGGCGATCGTGGCGGTTCCCGCGCCGGCGGCCCAGCAGGTGGTCGACCGGTGCGTGGAAGCCGGCATCAAGGCGATTCTCAACTTCGCACCGGCCAAGCTGGTGGTACCTCCAGGCGTCCACCTGGCCAACGCCGACGTGAGCCTGGAGATGCAGCGGCTGGCGTACTACCTGAGCGAGTAGGGCCGCGGGGAGGCCAGTCGGCACGACAAGAGGCGAAGACGGGCGCCCGAGGCGGTTGGATCTTCAGGCGCTGGGGGTTCCCAGGGACCGTAGAGGCCGGGAACGGTACGTGCGGGAGATGTTCGACAGCATTTCCTCCCGCTACGACCTTCTCAACCGGCTCTTGAGCTTCTGGCAGGACGTGTTGTGGCGGCGCAGCGCTGCCGCGCAGGCGTGCGCTTTGGGCGCCAGGCGGGTGCTGGACGTTGCCACGGGTACGGGCGACCTCGCCCTGGAACTCTCGCGGCGCATGGGGCCAGGCGCTTGCGTGGTCGGGCTAGACTTTGCGTTCGGCATGATGGATGTGGCGAAGAGAAAGCTGAACCGGCGCGGCGCGGCAGGCCGCCCGGGCGGGAGCGTTCGGCTCGCGTGCGCCAACGCGCTTTTCCTCCCCTTTGCGGACGGTTCCTTCGATGCGGCCGCGACGGCCTTTGCGGCACGCAACGTGGCGGATCTGCACCGGTACTTTGCAGAAATGCGGCGGGTGGTGCGGCCCGGCGGGCGGGTCGTCTGCCTGGAGCTGTCGCACCCGCGCGGGCGGCTGTGGCGGCGGCTCTACGAGTTCTACTTTTACCGCATCGTGCCCCGCCTCGGCCGGTGGATCATCGGGCGGTCGGGGCCCTACGACTACCTCCCCGGGTCCCTGACCGCTTTCCCGGACCAGGACAGGCTGGCTTCCATCATGGAGAAGGCCGGGTTGGTTTCCGTTCGCTTCAAAAACCTTCTG
Organism: Bacillota bacterium; assembly: GCA_040754675.1. Lineage (NCBI taxonomy): Bacteria > Bacillati > Bacillota > Bacillota bacterium. The sequence continues at coordinate 959 of JBFMCJ010000167.1, read as the reverse complement.
GGCGGCATCGCTGCGATTCACGTGGGCCAGGTGCCGCCCGGGCGCTCGGAGGGCGAATTCGGGGCGCGGCTCGGCCAGGAGAACGGACGGGGTCAATGGCTCAGGGACAGCGCGGGCAAAAGCCTCCAGAGGTAGCGGAGCGAGTTCAGGCCTTTCTGGGTGAAGCGCTGAGGAAAGTTGAGGCGCTGCTGGAAGACGTGCTCTCGTCCGCAGAAGGCCTGGGGGCCACCACCTCGCTCCACCTGCTGAGGGCGGGCGGCAAGCGGATCCGCCCCATTGTGACGCTTCTGGCCGGCAGGGTGTTCGGGACGCCGGACGGTACCGTCATCCCCATCGCTGCGGCCGCCGAGATGATTCACATGGCGACCCTGGTTCACGATGACGTCATCGATGCCTCCGAAACGCGCCGCGGGCGGCCCACGGTCAACGCTGTGTGGGGCAACTACGCGGCGGTGCTGACCGGGGACTTCATGCTCGCGCGGGCCATGAGCCTCATCGTGGATCAGGGCCATCCCCGCGTTCTCAAAGTGATGTCCGACATGATCTACGAGATGTGCGAAGGGGAGATCGCCCAGCACGAGGCCAAGGGCAAGCTGGACCTGACCGAGCAGGAGTACCTGCGGCGCATCGGTAAGAAAACCGCCCGGTTCTTCCAGGCGTGTTCGGAAAGCGGGGCGCTTCTGGCAAGCGCCAGCCCTGCGCAGGTCCGGGCCATGGGGCAGTTCGGATACAATCTGGGGCTTGCTTTCCAGGTCGTCGACGACCTTCTGGACCTGACCGGCGACGATCAGGTCATGGGCAAGCCCATCGGGTCGGACCTGGCGCAGGGGGTGCTGACCCTGCCGGTCATCTACCTCCTCCAGCACCGGGAGTACCGGGAGCGGATCGAGCCGAGACTGCGAAACGTGCCGCCGGATCCGGGGGACATTGCGGCCATCGTGAAGCTCGTGCGCCAGAAC
>JBFMCJ010000166.1 GCA_040754675.1 Bacillota bacterium | reverse complement strand
GAAGCGGGCTCCCAGCGCGTATCGCCGGGCCGGATCCCGGGCCACCCAGCCGTGCGCCTGCAGGGTGGCCAGCAGGTGAAAGAGAGTGGTGCGGTTGAGGCCCAGCCGCTCGCTCAGGTCGCTGAGGCGGACGGCATCGCCTTCGGCGGCAAGCAGTTCGATAATCTGAACGGCGCGTGCGACGGAATTTATGGTATACCGGTTTTCGTTTGACGAGGCGTCAGCAGACGTCGCACGGGCCGTGCCTTCCCGCGGCCGGACGGGCACCGTTGCGCTCGACCCCTCTCCCCCGGGACTCGCTGTACGGTCTTATGCCCTGGAGGAAGCGTTTCCCCTGAGGCCGTGCTCTTCCTGCCCAAAGCCGGCGCCCGGCACCGTCACCGCCGCCGGAGGGCCGTTTACATGGTGAAACACCGATGCTCCCGTTCGGCGCCGGCGGGGAAGCGGCGACGTGAGCCCAACCGGGAGGAGTACTGGTAGCGATTACAGAAGCAGTGAGGTACACGCTGCACCCGGACAGCCAGAGAAAGGAGCGTGTTTTGGATGCGGGCCAACCATGGCCGTACGGCCGCCATCCTTGCCGCGCTGGCGTTGTTGCTGGCCACCGCGCCCGTGTCGGCGGCACCCCAGTTGACGCGGCTTTCCATCGCAACCGGCACCACCGGCGGCGTCTACTATCCGGTGGGCGGGGCCATGGCCCAGATCTGGAACCAGTTCGTCCCGGGGGTAGAGGCGGTGGCGGAAGCGACGGGGGCCTCCGTCGAAAACCTCCGCCTCATCGAGCGGGGCGAAAGCCAGGTCGGCCTCGTGCAGGGCGACGTCGCGTACAACGCTTACTACGGCAAAGAACGCTTCGAGGGGCGTCCCATCAACGTGAGGACGCTTCTGGTGATGTACCCGAACGTGTACCACGCCGTCAGCCTCAAGAGCATCGCCCAGCGCCTCGATTTGCAGCGCTTTTCGGACGTCAAGGGCCGTCGCTTCTCGGTGGGCCCTCCCGGCAGCGGCAACGAGCTCACCACGAGCCAGGTCTTTGAGGCACTCGGCATGTCCTTCAACGACATCCGGGTACAGCGCCTCTCCTACGCGGAGACGGCCCGGGCCCTTCGCGAGGGACGGCTCGACGCGGGCTCCTGGGTGGTGGGGGTCGGCAACGCGACGCTGCTCGAACTGGACGCCACCCACCCGATCTTCCTGATCCCCATAACGGGAGAAGAGCGGCAGAAGGTGCTCGACCGTTACCCCTACTACCGGCCGTTCACGATTCCCACCGGCATTTACCCGTCCGTCACCGAGCCCGTCGAGACCATCGCCCTGTGGAACGTGGTGGTCGTGCGGGCCGACATGCCGGAGGAACAGGCGTACCAGCTGGCACGGGCGATCTACGAGCACCTCGATGTCATCGAGCGCGTCTATGCTCCCGGTGCGCCGTACTTCACCCTGGAGAACTTGAAGAACAGCCCCGTTCCGCTGCACCCCGGCGTGGTGCGCTACGCACAAGAGCGGGGGGTTGACGTCGGGCGCTGATGCGCCGTCTCGGGGCCGGCCTGCTCATCGCCGGGCTGGCAGCGGCCGCCTGGCTGTGGCCGGCCCGGCCGGTTCTGGTCGTGCGGCAGGGGGCCGTACCGGTGCTGGCGCTGCCGCTTTTGCCCGGCGAGACGGTGGGCGTGCGGTTCGTCCACTCCGTCGACCATCTGCCGGTCGAGGATCGCTATGTGGCGAGCCGGGGGCGGGGGCTGGTTCAGGTCGAAACCCGCCTCCTGAGCTTCGGGACCGGTATGGGCACGATCCCGGGGCAGGGCAGAGCGGTGGTCGACGGGCCGTGGCTGCGCGTCACCGACATGAGCCGCGCCATCGGCCGGCTCGTGCTTCGGGTGGGATCGCCCGGCGTCGACCATGCGGTGCTGTACCGCGGCTGCGCTTTTTCGCTGACCGAGCGGTGGGCCGGGGAGCGCCTGGTGCTGGAGGCCGTGTGGGTGGGGCCGTGGCTGCATGAATTGCTGGATCTCGGAGGCCGGCTGATATGGGCTATCCATTGCAGGCGATGAAAGAGGCGGAGCGGTCCCGCCTGGTCGAATGGGCCACCCGCAAGTGGGGGAGCGGCCTTTCGGGCCGGCGGGCGTTCTGGCTCTTCTCCGCCATCGCCGTGACCCTCGGGCTGTTCCAGCTCTACGCCGCGAGCTACCTGGTGCTGGACGCCTATTTGCACCGCGTATACTACCTGCTCTTCGTGCTGACCCTCGTCTTCCTGGTCGAGCCGTTGCGCCGCGGCGACGCCGGCCGCCGGCCCGGCTACCTGGTGCTGGACGCCCTTCTGCTCGCCGGGTCTGTAACCGTGAGCCTCTACATCCTGGTCTTCTATGAGGACATCGTCTGGCGGATGGGCAGCCCCAACACGGCTGACATCGTGATGGGGATCATCGCCATCCTGCTGGTGCTGGAGGCGACCCGGCGGACCGTCGGCGCCTCGATGGCGGTCATCGCCGCGGCGTTCATCGCGTACGCTCTGGCCGGCCCATGGCTTCCCGGGCTGTTGAGCCACAAGGGCTTTTCGCTGGGGCGGGTCGTCTACCACCTCTACCTGTTCCAGGAAGGGATCTACGGGCTGCCGCTGGGCGTTGCGGCCACGTACGTCTTCATGTTCGTGCTGTTCGGGGCATTCCTGGACAAGACCGGGGCCGGGTCGTTCTTCATCAATCTCGCCTACGCGCTGACGGGCCGGGCAAGGGGAGGCCCGGCCAAGGCGGCGGTGCTGGCCAGCGCGTTCATGGGGAGCATCTCGGGCAGCGCCATTGCCAACGTGGTAACGACGGGTGTCTTCACCATCCCGATGATGAAGCGGGTGGGCTACGAGCCCCACGAGGCCGGCGGGGTGGAGGCAGCCGCGAGCACGGGCGGCCAGGTCCTGCCGCCCGTCATGGGTGCCGGAGCCTTCCTCATGGCCGAGCTGACGGGAATCTCGTACTGGCAGATCGCAAAGGTCTCGGTCATCCCGGCCGTGATGTACTTCGCCGTGGTCTTTCTCTTCGTGGACATCCTGGCCAGGCGGCGTGCCCTGACGGGGCTGAGCCGGGAGGAGATCCCCGACTGGCGGCAGGTGATGCGCGAGGGCTTTCACTACCTGGTGCCGGTCGGGCTGCTGATCTACCTCCTCGTGCGCCGGTACGACGCGCTTCAGGCCGGGCTGTACGCGCTGGCCGCGCTCCTGGTGGTGGCGATGCTGCGGCCCAACAGCCGCCTGCGGCCGGCGGACGTGGTGGATGCCTTCGGGGCGGCCGCACGCAGCGCGCTCATGGTCTCCGTGGCGACCGCGGCGGCCGGCATCATCGTCGGCGTGGTGGGCCTGACGGGGCTCGGGCTGAAGTTCAGCGCCCTGATGCTGTCGATGTCGGGCCAGAACCTGTTCGTGGCGCTGGTGCTGGTGGGGCTCGCTTCGCTGGTGCTCGGCATGGGGCTTCCGGTGACGGCGTCCTACATCGTGCTCATCGTGCTGGCCGGCCCGGCCCTGATGGAACTCGGCCTGCAAGCCCTGCAGGCGCACATGATCGTCTTCTGGTTCAGCCAGGACTCCAACGTCACGCCGCCCGTGGCACTGGCAGCGTTTGCAGCGGCGGGGATAGCGGGGGCCAGCCCCACCAGGACCGCGCTGGCGGCATGGAAGTACGCCAAGGGCCTGTACCTGATTCCCTTCTTGATGGCGTACACGCCCCTTCTGCTCAACGGCCCGCCGGGGGAGGTCGCGTGGGCGATAGGAGCCGGGGTGCTCGGGCTGGTGGCGTTGGCCGTTTTCCTCGAGGGCTACCTGATCCGTCCCACGACGCTGGTGGAGCGGGCGCTGCTGGCCGTGGCCACCGTCGGGTTGTTGACGCCGCAGCGATGGCTCGACTACCTGGGACTCGTGACCATCGTGGCCGTATTGGGGCTTCAATTGTGGCGCCGTCCGCCCCGGCCGTCGTGGAGCGCCGGGGCGCGGGAGGCAGGCCTTACGGGGCCAGGGCCGCCACCATCCCATCCCGCGCCAACCTCACCTGGGGTGCCAGGGGGCAGGCTGCCCGAACGTGCCCGCCGCAGGACAGGTGCGTGAACACGGCCCGCCGGGGGTGCGGGTGCGCGGTATCAGGAGCGGCCACGGTCGTCGAGCGCCACCACGCCGGACGCGGCGAGTTCGTCGATGTCGGCGGCGGTGAGGCCCAGCACGTCCTGCAGCACCTCCCGCGTGTGTTCGCCCAGAAGCGGCGGGTGGCCCGACGGGGCGGCCGGCGTGCGAGAGAGGTGCTGCAGGGGGCTTGCCACGACGGGCAGGCTCCCGATGAGGGGATGCGCGAGCTTCCACACCGAGCCCCGTGCCTCGGCCTGCGGGTCGGCGAAAGCCTCCCCCAGGTCGTTGACGGGCGCGGCGGGCACTCCTGCGGCCTTCAGGACGTCCACCCACTCGGCCCGGGAGCGGGTGCGGAAAACCTCGGCGAGCCTGGGTACCAGTTCGGCCCGGTGCTGGACGCGGCCGGCGTTGGTCTGAAAGCGCGGGTCGTCCCACAGTTCGGGGTGGCCGATGGCCTCGCAGGCGCGGCGGTACTGCTGGTCGTTGCCGACGGCCAGGATGACCCAGCCGTCGCTTGCCTCGAACGCCTGGTACGGCACGATCTGCGAGTGCGCGTTGCCGACCCGGCGGGGCGGCGAACCCGTTACCAGGTAGCTCTGGGCCAGGTTGGCCATGGCGGCCAGCCCCACGTCGAACAGCGCCAGGTCGAGGTGCTGGCCCCGGCCGCTTGCCCGTCGCCCGTAAAGCGCCGCCAGGATGCCCACGGCGGCCATCATGCCGGTCATCACGTCGATCCAGGCCACCCCCACTTTGGTGGGCGGCCCGGCCGGCTCGCCCGTGACGCTCATGATACCCGTCAGGCCCTGCAGCGCAATGTCGTAACCCGGTTCGAAGGCGCGGGGGCCGGTCTGGCCGAAGCCCGTGATCGAGGCGTAGATCAGGCGGGGGTTCTCGCGGGACAGGGAAGCGTAGTCGAGCCCGAACCGGGAAAGGTCGCCGGCCTTGTAGTTCTCCACGAGGACGTCGGCCCGGCACGCGAGCTCCCGGACGAGGGCGGCGCCCCGGGGCTGCTTGAGGTTGATGGCCACGCTCTTCTTGCCGCGGTTGACCGAGAGGTAGTAGGCGCTTTCGCCCTGGGCGAACGGCGGGCCCCAGCCGCGGGTCTCGTCCCCCCAGGGGGGTTCGATCTTCCACACGGTGGCGCCCAGGTCGGACAGGATCTGCGTGCAATACGGCCCGGCCAGAACCCGCGTCAGGTCCAGCACCCTGATGCCTTCGAGCAGCCTCGCCACGGCAGGGTCACTCCTCGCGGTGCAGGACGTGGCTCTTGCGGCACTCAAGCTGCGGCTGCGTCATTCTAGAGCGTTGAGGGCCGTCACGTCGCGGCCCAGGATGAGGGTGTGGATGTCGTACGTGCCCTCGTACGTGTCCACGCTCTCCAGGTTGAGCATGTGGCGCACGGCGTGATACTCCAGGGTGATGCCGCTGGCGCCGAGGATCTCCCTCGCGGTGCGGGCCGCCTGCAGCGCCGCCCGCACGTTGTTGCGCTTGGCGAGCGACACCTGGGTGTAGCGCAGCCTGCCTTCGTCCTTCAGCCGCCCCAGGCGCCAGGCGAGCAACAGCCCCTTGGTGTGTTCGGTGAGCATGTCGGCGAGCTTGGCCTGGACGAGCTGGCGGCCGGCAATGGGGCGCCCGAACGTGATGCGGTTGTTCGCAAACTCCAGGGCCTCGGTGTAGACGGCCTCGAGCGCGCCCAGCGCGCCCCATGCGATCCCGTAGCGGGCCTGCGTGAGACAGCTCAGGGGCGCCCGCAGCCCCTCGGCGGCCGGGAGCATCTGGGAGGCGGGCACGCGCACCTCGTCGAGGGCGAGTTCGGAGGTGACGGAGGCGCGCAGGCTCATCTTGTGGGGCACCTCCCGGGCCTGGAAGCCCGGAGTGTCGGTGGGAACGAGAAAGCCCCGGACGGTGCCCTCGTCGTCGACGGCCCATACGACGGCCAGGTCGGCGATGCTGCCGTTGGTGATCCACATCTTGGTGCCGGAAAGCACGTAGTCGCCGCCCGCGCGGCGGGCGCGCGTCCGCATGGCGCCGGGGTCGGAACCGCCCTCCGGCTCGGTCAGGCCGAAGCAGCCCACGATCTTGCCGCTGGCCAGTTCGGGCAGGTAGCGGCGCTTCTGTTCTTCGGAGCCGTAGGTGTAAATCGGGTACATGACCAGGGCGCCCTGCACGCTGACGAAGCTGCGCAGGCCCGAGTCGATGCGCTCCAGTTCGTACATGATGAGCCCGTAGGCCACGTTGTTGATGCCGGCGCAGCCGTAAGTCTCGGGCAGGTTGGCTCCAAGGAAGCCCAGGTCCCCGAAGCGAGGGATGAGGTGGCGGGGAAACGTCCCCTGCTCCCACCACTCGCGGATGTGCGGGAGCGCTTCGGCCTCCAGGAACCGCCGGGTCTCTGCCTGCAGGTGGCGTTCCTCGGGGGAGAAGAGTTGGAGGGCTTCAAAGTAGTCCAGCATCGCAGCACCCCGTCTCGCTGTGGTGGCGTGCGGCGAGTGGCTTCCACGGAGGCGGCGGCGATCCTGCTCCGTATGCCGGCGGGCAGGGAGGCAGCCGGCGGCCAGGAAGGCCGCGGCCGGCCGGCGAACCCTTTACCCGGATGACAGTCGATACGTGTCCTGGGTGCTTTCTCGCGAGCGGGGGCCAGGGGGGAACGGGATGGGCCCTCACGGCGGCGGCCAGCGGATCCGGGTGCTTCTGGTCGAGGACCACGAGGTCGTGCGGGCGGGGCTCCGGCTGATTCTGGAAAAGCAGCCCGACATGGAGGTCGTGGGCGAGCGGGGCCGGGGCGATGAGGTCGTGGAGGCGGTCCGCGCCCTGAAGCCCGACGTCGTCGTTCTCGACATCGCCCTGCCGGGCCTGGACGGCACGCAGGTGGTGAGGCTTCTGGCCCGCGAGCAGCTGAACACGCGGGTCATCGCCCTCACGGCCCATCCGGACGAGAGCACGCTGCGCGTCCTGCTCCGGGCGGGCGTGGCCGGGTACGTGCTGAAGCTGAGCCCCGCCAGCGACCTGTGCCACGCCATCCGGGCGGTCATGAACGGGCGGGTATACGTCGACTCGCGCATGCACCGGCACCTCGCACCAGAAGGTGGAGCCGAGGTTCCGGGGCGGTTCGGCAGCAGAGCGCCGGACCTGTCCGAGCGGGAGTGCCAGGTGCTCAAGCTCATCGCGCTGGGCTACACCCACCGCGAGATTGCGCGGCGTATCCGGGTCAGCGTGAAGACGGTGGACACGTACTCCAGCCGCATCTCGGAAAAGCTGGGTCTGACAAGCCGCGCCGAGATCGTTCGCTTCGCCCTCGCCGCCGGGATCTTACGCGAGGGCGAGGTGTAGAAAGGCGCCATGAGGCTCTGGCCGGACGAGCGGCTGCAGCACCTCGAGGCGGCCCTGGACGCGCTGGACGACGCGGTCATGGTGGTGGACCGGGACATGAACGTCGTCGGGTTCAACCGCGCGGCGGAGCGGCTCACGGGGTTCAGCCGGAAAGAAGCGCTCGCAAGCCGGTGCTTCGAGGTGTGCGCGGGCAGGTTCTGCAAGCGGCTGTGCGACATCGAGGCGCTGTTCGCCGGCCGGGGCACCCCGGAAGACTTCGAGACGCCCGTGGCATGCAAGGACGGGAAGGTGCGGCTGGTCCGCATCCGGACAGTACCCCTGAAGGGCCGGGGTGACCGCGTCCTGGCGGCCGTGCGCATCCTGCGCGAAGTGACATCGCAGCGGAACGACGACGTGGCCGCCGGGGTGCCGGTGCCGGAGGTCAAAGGGTACGGAGACCTGGTCGGGCAGAGCCGGGCCATGCTGGACCTTTACCGGGTGCTGGCCGCCCTGCGGGACACCGAGTATCCCCTGCTCGTCTGGGGCGATCCGGGAACGGAGAAGGAGTGGGTCGCCCGAACCATTCACCGCCTTGGCATACGGGCCGCAGGTCCGTTTGTGCGGCTCTACACGGCGGGTGCTCCGCCCATCCTGGTGGAAGAAGAACTCTTCGGAAAGGCCGGAGGCCCGTCCCC
>JBFMCJ010000165.1 GCA_040754675.1 Bacillota bacterium | reverse complement strand
CTAAAGCCGCCCGCTTCCGGCGCGCGCTCGAGGACCGGGTGCAGGCGCTGCGCGCCCATCAGCAGCAGGCACTGGAGCTGGAAAATGCGCTTCAGGCGCTGCGGGCGGCGCGCTCCTCGGCAGCCGGGCGCCGGGAGGCGCTCGACGACGAGCGGCGGAGGCTGGAGCGGGAGCTGGCCGTCCTGGAGAGCGAAGGCCGCCGTCTCAAAGAGGCCGCCGAGGAAATCCAACGGCGCGAGCAGGATCTGCGTGCCCGCCTCAACAGCCAGCAGTTCGAGGAGCAGCGCTGGCGCAAAGCCCTGGAGGATCTGACGGCGGAGCTTGAGCGATCCCGGCAGGGCCGGCGCGAGCTGGAGGCGCGGGTCATGGAGGCGCTGGCGCGCGTCGAGGCGTTGCGGGCTGACGAAAAGGTCCTGCTCTCCCGGCTTGAACAGGCGCAGAGCGATCTGACCGCCCTGCAGGAGGGAATGGCAGCGTCTTCCAGCGAACAGGACCAGGCCCGCCTCGAGATGGAGGGGGCCCACCAGGCAGCACGGGCGCTGGCCGAGGAGGTCGCCCGGCTTCAGGCCGCGGTGCAGCAGCAAAGCGAGGAACGCTCCACGCTGACTTCCCGCCTGGAGGCAGCCGCCGGGGAGCTTGAGCAGCTCCGCCAGCAGGTGGCTCATCTGGAGAAGGCCGTGGAGCTTCACAGCGCCAGCTGGATGCGCTCCGACCGGACGGCGCAGGTCGCCAGAGATCGGTGGGACCAGGTGCGGGCACGCCTCGCCGAACTGGCCGGGGCCGCGATCTCGGACCCCCGCGCCATACCCTCGCCTCACCCGGAACTGGCCCGCTCGCCGCGCTCGCACCTGGAGCGCCGCCGCCAGGAGCTTCAGGCGGAACTGGACCGCATCGGCACCGTCGACATGCAAACCATCGCGGCGTACGAGCAGGCCCGCCGGGAGTTCGAGACGACGCAGGCCGCCCAGGCGGACGTGCTGGCGACCCTCTCGGCCATCGAAAGCTGGCAGCGCGAGCTGGACAAGGTGAGCACGGACCGCCTGCAGCGCACCCTCGAGGCGGCGTCGCGGGCATTCGGCGAGATGGTGGAGCGCCTGTTCGGCGGCGGGGAGGGGAGGCTCCGCCTGGAGGGCGATGGTGTCGCCGGCGGGCGGGTGGAACTCGAAGTGCGGCTCCCCTCCAAGCGCCCGCAGCCGGCCGTGGCGCTGTCAGGCGGCGAACGGGCGATGGTCTCGGCCGCGTTCATCTTCGCGCTGCAGAAGGTGCGCCCGTCGCCCATCTGCGTGCTGGACGAACTGGACGCCGCTCTGGACGAGGTAAATCTGGACCGGCTCATCGGGGTGGTGCGGGAACTGGCTCAGGACCGCCAGATCCTCTTCATCACGCATCGCCAGCGGACGATGGAAGCGGCGAATTCGCTGTTCGGCGTGACCATGGACGACCAGGGCATTTCACGCCTGCTGGTGCTGAGGCTGGGAGACGTTCCCAGGGTGCTCGGCGCCGAACTCGAGAGCGCCGCGGCTGGGGCGTGAGCGGACCATGCCGCCGGTCTGGGAACGACTGCGCCGGGGGATGCGGAAAACCCGGGACAGCCTGGTCGCTTCCATCGACGCCCTGGTGCGCCGTCACGGGGTTTCCTCACAGCTCTACGAGGCCCTCGAGGAGAGCCTCATCGCCGCCGACGTGGGGCCGGCCATGGCGGCCCGCGTGGTGGAGGCGCTCCGCACGAGACAGAAGGGCGCCCACGACGCGGTGTCGCTGCGCCAGGCACTCGCGGACGTCATGGCGGAGGAGCTCGCGCGCGGGCAGGCCCATCTGGCGTGGGACCTCCCAAACCCTCCGCGCCCGCAGGCCGCCCTGGTGGTCGGGGTCAACGGTTCGGGCAAGACAACCACGGCCGGCAAGCTGGCGTGGCGGCTGCGGCAGGAAGGCCGGCGCGTCCTGCTCGTGGCTGCCGACACGTTCCGCGCCGCCGCCCAGGAGCAGCTGGCGCTGTGGGCGGACCGGGCCGGTGCGGACCTCGTCAGGGGTTCGCCGGGCCAGGACCCGGCCTCGGTGGCCTTCGACGGCGTTCAGGCAGCCAAAGCCCGGAGCAGCGATGCGCTCATCATCGACACCGCGGGCCGGCTGCACAACAAAAGCCAGCTCATGGCCGAACTGGCCAAGATCCGGCGGGTTACCGAGAAGGGGCTGGGGCGGGCTCCGGATGAGGTGCTGCTGGTGCTGGACGCCACCACCGGCCAGAACGGGCTCGTGCAGGCCAGGATCTTTACCGAGGCGGTGGCCGTTACCGGCATCGTGCTCACCAAGCTCGACGGAACGGCCCGGGGCGGCATCGCGTTCACCATCGCGGCCGAGTTGGGGCTTCCCCTGAAGCTCGTGGGCGTAGGCGAAGATCCCGAAGACCTCCGTCCCTTCGACCCCCGGCAGTTTGCGGCGGCGATTCTTGACACCGCACCTGACCAGGGCTGACGTCCCCAGGAGCTTTCCGCGGTCCGGCGCGCCGGCGTACCCGGCGGTGCCGTTTTGTTGACGCAGGAGCAGGGGCGTTCTATACTCTGCAGGTGTAAAGGACATATCCTTAACGGGCGAGGGCGGGCGTTGCGGGTTCCTTCGGGCGGCCGGGTGGCAGGGCCGTCGCAGCAAGAAGCGCGCGAGGCCGGCGTGGAGCCAGGAGGGCTTGCGCTCCTCTATGACATCTACGGTGGGCTTCTGACCCCAAACCAGCGCAGGCTGTTCGAACTGCGCTACCACCGGGACCTCTCGCTTGCCGAGATCGCGGCGGGTGAAGAGGTGAGCCGCCAGGCGATTCACGACGTCCTGCAGCGAAGCGCCCGCACGCTGCAAGAGGCGGAGCGGCGGCTTGGCCTGGCGGCCCGGTACCGGCGGCAGCGGAGGCTGGTGGAGAAGGCGCTGGCAGAATCGTCCAAGCTCTTGGAGGCGGCGGTGTCAGGGGGCACCCCGGCGGACGTCGAGGACCGCGCCAGAGCGGTGCACCGGCTCCTTCAGGCCCTGCGCCGGGAGCTTTAGTTGAGGGGGCTTGTCTTGAGGTGTTCGAGGCGCTCACCGAAAGGCTGACGGAGGTCTTCCGGCGGCTTTCGGGACGGGGAAAGCTCTCCGAAAAGGACGTCGACGAGGCGCTGCGGGAGGTGCGGCTGGCCCTTCTGGAGGCCGACGTCAACTTTCGCGTCGTCAAGGCGTTCATCGAGCGCGTAAGGGCGCGCGCCACCGGGGCCGAAGTCCTGGAGGGGCTGGCGCCGGCGCACCAGGTGGTGCGCATCGTGCGCGACGAGCTGACCCACCTCCTGGGCGGCAAGGCCCAGGCCTTCACCCTCGACCCGCCGTGGCCGGCGGCCGTGGTGATGGTGGGCCTGCAGGGTTGCGGGAAGACGACCGCGGCGGCCAGGCTGGCCTACCTGCTGCAGCGCCGGCAGGGGCGGCGGGTGCTGCTTGCGGCATGCGACCTGCACCGGCCGGCCGCCATCGAGCAACTGCGGGTGCTGGCTGCTCAAGCGGGGGCCAACTTTTTCTCGGCAGGGACAGACCTGCCGGCTCCCGAGGTGGCGAAGGCCGCGGTGGCGCACGCGCGGCGGGCAGGCCACGAGGTCGTGGTGGTGGACACGGCTGGGCGCCAGCACGTGGACGAGGAGCTGATGGAGGAGGCCCGCCACATCGTGGAGGCTGCGCAGGCCCGGCGGGTTTTACTGGTCGTGGACGCCATGACCGGGCAGGACGCGGTGACGGTGGCCCAGGCGTTCGCCTCCCGCATGCCGGTGGACGGCATCGTGCTGACCAAGCTGGACGGTGATGCCCGGGGCGGCGCCGCCCTTTCCGTCCGGGAGGTGACCGGGGCGCCGATCGTGTTCGCCGGTGTCAGCGAGAAGCTGGACGGTCTCGAGGTATTCCACCCGGACCGCATGGCCGGGCGGATTCTGGGCATGGGCGACGTGATGACGCTCATCGAGCGCGCCGAGCAGATCGCCGAGGCGCAGAAGGCCGAGCAGCTCGTGAAGCGGCTGCGCGAGGACGCCTTTGACTTGGGCGACTTCCTGGAGCAGCTTCGCCAGGTGCGGCGCATGGGGCCGCTCGACCAGATCCTGGCCATGATACCGGGCCTGCGAAGCCGGCTGCCGGCGAACGTGAAGGTGGACGAGAAGGAACTGGCGCGCATCGAGGCGATCATCCAGTCCATGACCCCGGCCGAACGGCGCACCCCCTCCATCATTGACGGCAGCAGGCGGCGGCGGATCGCGGCAGGCAGCGGGGCCACCGTGCAGGACGTCAACCGGTTGCTGAAGCAGTACGAAGAGGCCCGGCGCATGCTCCGCCTGGCCGCCGGGGGACAGGGCCCGGGGCCGGCGGGGCTCATGCGGAAAGGTCTTGAATAACCGGAACGGACCGGAAAGGGAGGCCGAGCAAGCGTTGGCGGTCAAGATTCGACTGAAGCGGATGGGTGCCAAGAAGCAGCCGTTTTACCGCATCGTGGTGGCCGATGCCCGGGCGGCGAGGGACGGCCGGTATGTGGACCAGGTCGGCTACTACAACCCCCTGCGGGAGCCGCCGGAAGTCAGGGTAGACGCCGAGCGGATCATCGGGTGGCTTTCCAGGGGTGCCCAGCCCTCCGAATCGGTTCGGCGACTTCTGGAGCACAGCGGAGTCTGGCAGTCGTGGCAGCAGCGGCGTCAGGCCATGCGCGGCGGGCAGCAGGCCGCCGGGGAAGGTGCCGCTGCCGCCGCCCAGGCAACGCCGGTGACGGAGGAGAGCACGCGTGAAGGAACTCGTTGAGTACATCGCTCGGGCGCTGGTGGATCATCCGGATCAGGTACAGGTGCGCCAGGTCGAGGGCGAGCGTTCCATCATCCTCGAACTCAAAGTGGCTCCAGAGGACATGGGAAAGGTGATCGGCAAGCAGGGCCGCATCGCGCAGGCCATCCGGGTGGTGGCCAAGGCCGCGGCGCTGCGGGAAGGCAAGACGGTGCACGTCGAGATCCTTGACTGAGGGCGAGGCAAGGGCGGCGGCCGACGCGCCAGAGCGCGTGGCCGTCGCAAAGATCCTGGCTCCCCACGGCATAAGGGGAGAGGTTAGGGCCGAGGTGCTCAGCGATGACCCCGCGCGCCTGGCCTCGGTCGGGGCGTGTTTTTTGCGCCTCTCCGGCGGCGGAGCCATCCAGGTGGAGGTGGTGCGCGCGAGGCCGGGCCCTCGGGGGAGCGTGATCGTGGCCTTCTCCGGGATCGAGGACCGCGACGCCGCCGAGAAGCTGCGGGGCGCTTTGGTGGAGATTCCCAGAGACGCCGTGCGGCCGCTGCCGGAAGGGCATATCTATCTCTTTGAGCTCCTGGGCATGGAGGTCGTCACCGAGGGGGGCGAACGGGTGGGGCGTGTGACGGGCGTGTTGCGCTCCCCTGCCCACGACATCTGGGAGATCAGCCGGCCGGAGGGCGGGCCGCCCGTGCTGCTACCCGCCGTGCGAGTCTTCGTCGGGGCGGTGGACCCGGCGGCGCGGCGGGTGGTGGTAAGGTTGCCGGAGGGCCTGCTCTCGTAGCGATGTACCCCATCGACGTGGTGACGCTATCGCCTGCGTCGCTGGCCCCGGCGCTCCAGGACGGGGTCGTGGGGCGGGCGTGGCATCGGGGCCTGGTGGGCATCCGGCTGTGGGATCTGCGTGAGTTCTCCCGGGACCCGCACCGTAAGGTAGACGACACGCCTTTCGGGAGCGGGGCGGGAATGGTTCTCATGCCCCAGCCCGCCGTGGATGCCGCGGAGCACGCCATCGAGGCGCGCCATCCGGGCGAGACGCCCGCCGTCTTGCTGATGTCGGCCGGCGGGGTGCTCTTCAGCCAGTCAATGGCGCGGGAGCTATCGCAGACGGCGGGAGGCATGGTGATCGTCTGCGGGCGGTACGAGGGGATCGACGCCAGGGTCGGCCCGGCGCTGAAGGCCCGCGAGGTCTCCATCGGGGACTACGTGCTGAGCGGGGGTGAAGCAGCCGCCCTGGTGGTGATCGATGCAGTCGTCCGGCTCTTGCCGGGCGCCCTGGGGGACCCCGGGTCCAGCCGGGACGAGTCGTTTGAGCGGGAATCCGGACTCACCCGGGGGCTGCTCGAGTACCCCCAGTACACCCGGCCCCGCAGCTTTCGGGGCATGGAGGTGCCGGAAGTGCTGGTGAGCGGCCACCACCAGGCCATCGCCGAGTGGCGCCGCCGCCAGTCGCTTCTCCTGACGCTGCAGCGCCGGCCCGATCTCCTGGAATCTGCGGCCCTCAGCGCCGAGGAGCGCCGGCTCGTCGAGGAGTGGAAGAGAGGATTGTCCGCCGAGCGCGCGACGTGTTAGAATGCCGGGCGGCCCGCAGTTGCGCTCATGGGGCCGCACCCTGAAAGGAGCCGGAAAAGATCGTGGACTGGCGCCACGCAGTCGAGGCACCGCACGTGCGCACGGACCTGCCCGAGTTCGGGCCGGGAGACACCCTGCGCGTTCACGTCAAGGTCAAGGAGGGCGACAGGGAGCGCCTTCAGGTCTTCGAGGGCATCGTCATCGCCCGCGACCACGGCGGTACCAGGGAGACGTTCACGGTCCGCAAGGTGTCGTCGGGTATCGGCGTGGAGCGGGTCTTCCCCCTTCACTCGCCTCTGCTGGAGCGCATCGAGGTAGCGCGCCGGGGCCGGGTGCGCCGGGCCAAGCTGTACTACCTGCGCGGGCGTGTCGGCAAGCGCGCGCGGGTTGCCGAGAAGCGCGCCTGAGAGGCCGGCCCGCGGCCGGCCCATAGCGGGGGGCAACGGGATCGGTGGAGGGATCCCACCGGGAGGCCTTGCTGGAACTGGTGGAGGCCGTTGGGCTTGCCACTATCCTTGCCGTTCTCATCATCGCGTTCGTGGCCCAGTCCTTCCTGGTGCAGGGACAGTCCATGGAGCCGACCCTGCACAACGGGGAGCGGCTGCTGGTGGATAAGCTGAGCTACCGCTTCCGGGCCCCCCGCCGGGGTGAGATCGTCGTCTTCCGCGTTCCCACGGATCCCAGCCGCAAGTTCATCAAGCGCATCATCGGTGTGCCCGGAGACGTCATCGAGTTCCAGGGCGGGAAGGTCGTCCTCAACGGGCAGGTCTTGCACGAGACCTACGTGCAGGGGCCCACCCGATCCGACCGAGAACGCCAGACGGTGCCACCGGGGCGCTACTTCGTCCTGGGTGACAACCGGGCCAACAGCGACGACAGCCGTTTTGCGGACGTCGGCTTCATTCCGAGGGAGTACGTCATCGGCCGGGCCGTTATCGTCTACTGGCCCATCTACCGGGCGGGGCTGGTGGAGGTCCCCGCCATCTTGGCAAGCGGCCGGCCGTAGGATGCAGCCGTAGAGCGCACAGTTCTCCCGGTGAAACCGGGCGAAAGGGATGCCGCCCGTGGGAGATCTCGCCGAACTGGCCCGGTCCGACCCGCTCGCCGTGCTCGATAGGGCACAGATATGGAAGGCACTCGGACGGGAGCGCCTGCCTCAGCGGCGGGAGGGCCCGAGAAAAGGGCCGCGTGCCGGGAGAGTGGGGCCGCCGCTTCACGTCGCCCTGAGTTCCGAGCGGTGGGCCGGTGTCGACGAGGCGGGAAGGGGCCCGCTGGCGGGTCCCGTGGTGGCATGTGCCTGCGTGCTGCCTCCCGGACTCGAGGTACCCGGCCTGCAGGACTCGAAAGCCCTCACGCCGCCGGCTCGAGAGAGGCTCTTCCCGGTGCTGATGGCGCAGGCTCTGGACGTACGCATTGCGGTCGTCTCCCACCACCTCATCGATCGCCTCAACGTGTGGCAGGCGTCGCTTCTGGCCATGAGCCGGGCAGCCTCGGCCCTGTCGGTGCTTTACGACCGCCTCGTGGTGGACGGGCCCTGGACACTGCCGCTCAACCGGCCGGGCGCCGTGCAGGAGCCCCTGGTGGGAGCGGATGCCAGGATCGCCTGTGTGGCCGCCGCGTCGGTCATTGCCAAGGTCTTCCGGGACGCCCTGATGGACGAGCTGGATGCCATCTATCCGGGGTACGGCTTCGCCCACAACAAGGGCTACCCCACCCCTGAGCACCTGGCCGCCCTGCGGGCAAGGGGGCCGTCACCCGTCCACCGGCTGTCGTTCGCCCCGGTGGCGGAGGCGTCCGGG
>JBFMCJ010000164.1 GCA_040754675.1 Bacillota bacterium | reverse complement strand
GGCGGCGGGTACCGCCGCCGGGAAGGCTGCCGGGTGACGGAGCGGGGGGTGGCCTAAGACCCATGGCAGGCGGGGAGGCCGGCAAGCGTCCTGGAGGGGAACTCCCGGACGAAGCCGAAGTGGTGCTCGGCGATTTCGTGATCATCAAGGCGCTGGAGGACGGCGTAACGGTGATGGGCCTGACCCGGGGGCCGGAGACGCGCTTTCACCACACGGAGAAACTGGACAGGGGCGAAGTGATGATCGCCCAGTTTACGGTGCACACGTCGGCCATCAAAATCCGAGGGCGCGCAGAACTCTGGACGCGCCACGGCCACCTCGAGTCCGGAAGGTAACCCCGGAGGTCTTTCGAGAGGAGTGGCCGGGATGGGTTGGGTGGTCGTCTATATCGCCCCCAACCGCGCCGTGGCCAAGGTGATGAAAGAGCTTCTGGAGAAAGAGGGCCTGCTCGCGGCCATCCGGCCGCTGGGGGGCTATTACACCGGGGGAAAGCCGGGCCAGTTCGAGGTGCTGGTGCCCAGCTCCGAGGCGCAGGACGCCAGCGAACTGTTGACCCGTTCATTCAGGCCGTAGTCAGGGAGGACGGCGCTAACAGAGAGCAGCACGCGCTATGTTAAAGGATCTTTTCCGGGGTAAGTCCCGTTACGTGACCGTAAAGGCGCCCGCTGCGCCCCCGGCGCCCCGGCGAGAGGCGCCGGATGGGCTGTGGACCAAGTGCTCCGGGTGCGGGGCCATCCTTTACACCAAGGAACTGCAGCGCAACTACCGCGTCTGCCCGAAGTGCGGCTACCATTTCCGCATCGGTGCCTGGGAACGGCTGTCGCTGCTGCTGGATCGGCTCGAGCAGTTCGAGGTTTTCGACAGCGACCTGCGATCGCTCAACCCGCTGGGCTTTCCCTCCTACGAGGAGAAGGTCGCGCGCTCGCAGGAGGCCACGGGCCTTGACGAGGCCGTCGTAATGGGCTCGGCCACCATCGGCGAGTGGCCCGTGGTGGTGGGCGCCATCGACTTCGGGTTTATGGGCGGCAGCATGGGGTCGGTGGTGGGCGAGCGGATCGCCCGGGCCTTCGAGCGGGCGGTCGAGCTTGGGCTCCCGGTCGTCATTTTCTCGGCGGGCGGCGGGGGCGCCCGGATGCACGAGGGCATCCTATCGCTCATGCAGATGGTCAAGACCAGCCAGGCAGTGGCACGCCACTCCCAGGCGGGGCTGCTTTACATCTCGGTGCTGACCGACCCCACCATGGGAGGCATCTACGCGAGCTTCGCATCGCTGGCCGACGTCATCCTGGCGGAGCCCGGGGCGCTCATCGGGTTCGCGGGCCCCCGGGTCGTGGAGGAGACCATCCGGCAGAAGCTGCCGCCGGGATTTCAGTCCGCCGAGTTTGCCCTGCGCAACGGCATGATCGACATGATCGTGGACCGCCGCCAGATGAAGCCGACGCTGACCCGACTGCTTGCCCTGCACGCGCCGCGAGAGGAGAGGCGCAATGGCCAGCAACGGCATCTTTGAGTGGGAGCGGCCGCTGGTCGAACTGGAGAAGCGCCTGAACGAGCTCCGGGCCTTCAACGAAGAGGAGGGGATGCAGCTCAGCGACGAGATCGCTTTCCTGGAACGGCGCGCCCAACGGTTGCGGGAGGAGATCTACCGCAACCTGACCCCCTGGCAGCGCGTGATGATGGCGCGGCACAGCGGGCGGCCCACCTTCCTGGATTACGTGCCGCTTATTTTCGAGGATTTCGTCGAACTGCACGGCGACCGCAAGGCCGGTGACGATGGGGCCATGGTCGGCGGCATCGCCCGGTTCGACGGGCGCCCCGTGACCATCATCGGGACACAGAAGGGGCGCGACACCAAGGAGAACCTGCGGCGCAACTTCGGGCTGCCGCACCCGGAGGGGTACCGGAAGGCGCTGCGGTTGATGAAACAGGCGGAGAAGTTCGGGCGGCCGGTCATCACGTTTATCGACGTGGTCGGCGCCTTCCCCGGGATCGAAGCGGAGCAGCGCGGCCAGGGCGTAGCCATTGCCGAAAACATCATGGCCATGTCCGGGCTGCGGACTCCCATCGTGTGCGTGGTCACGGGGGAGGGCGGAAGCGGCGGGGCCCTGGCCATCGGGGTCGGCGACCGGGTCTACATGCTGGAGCACGCGTGGTACTCGGTGATTTCCCCGGAAATGTGCGCGACGATCCTGTGGCGCGACTCCAGCAGGGCGCCGGAGGCGGCCTCGATTCTGCGGTTGACGGCGCAGGACCTGGTGGAGTTCGGGGTTATCGACGGGGTCATTCCCGAGCCGCCGGGCGGCGCGCACCGGGACAAAGTGCAGACGGCCCAGGCCGTCAAAGAGGCCATCCGGGCGGCACTGCAGGAACTGAGCATGCTGAGCATTGACGAACTGGTCGAGCAGCGCTACCGGCGCTACCGCAACATGGGCGTCTGGGGGATGGCGGGCGAGGCGCGGAGCCCGGACGAGAGCGCGGAGCTTTCCGAGCTGGCTCAGCAGACCCCTAAGGGCGCGGGCACACCGACCCCGTCCGGTGCCGGCGAACCGGAGCCTGCCGGGGCTGCTCCGGCAACCGGGCCCGAGGCGGGCGGCCACGGGACCGGACCCGCACTGCCCAACGGAGCGGCGACTGAGCCCATCGGGGCAGCTCGGGAGGAAGGCAGGGGGCGGCGGGGCTTCCGGCGCGGCGGCCCGCGTGAGCCAGGCCGCTCTCCCCGGCGGTAGCGGGCCGGCGCTGCGGAGCAGCGCGGGGGCGGGGAGCGGCGGACGGCCGGCCGCGCGCGGCCATGGAACGAAGGCGCAGGAAGCAGGGATCAGGGACAGTGGTATCGTTCCGCCATACGAAGCTCGTATGCACCATCGGCCCGGCAAGTGAAACCGAAGAGATCCTGACCGGCATGCTCGATGCGGGAATGGACGTGGCCCGCCTCAACCTTTCTCACGGGACCCTCGACGAGCACACCCGGCGGCTGGAGCGGCTCCGGCGCCTCAGCGGCCGGCACCAGCGACAACTGGCCGTCATGCTGGATATCCAGGGGCCCAAGATCCGGCTGGGAGACCTGCCTGACGAGCCCATCCGGTTGAAGCCGGGGGACGTGGTGGTCCTGGAAGGGGTGGAGCCCGGCGAGCCGGCCGGGCCGGGGGCGATCGCCGTTGGTTACCCGCAGCTCGCGCAGTCCGTTCGCCCCGACCAGGCCATCCACCTCGACGACGGTGCCATCCGGCTGGTGGTCGAGAGTGTGGAGGAGCGCCGGGTGCGCTGCCGGGTGCAAAACGGAGGGCTTCTGCGCTCCCGCAAGGGCGTGGCGCTTCCCGGGGTGGACGTGGCGCTGCCGGCGCTGACCGCAGCCGACCGGCAGCACCTGCTCTGGGCCGCCCGGGTGGGCGTGGACTTCGTGGCAGCGAGCTTCGTGCGGCGGGCCGAGCACGTGGAGGCCGTCCGCGACGAGCTGCGGCGCGCCGGCTCCAGGGCGTGCATCGTTGCTAAGATTGAAAGCGCCGAGGGCTTGCGCAACCTCGATGCCATCGTGGCCTCGGCGGACGGCGTGATGGTGGCGCGCGGCGACCTGGGGGTGGACATCCCCCTGGAGGAGGTGCCCCTCGCGCAAAAGGAGATCATCCGGCGCTGCAACGCGGCCGGCAAGCCGGTCATCGTAGCCACGCAGATGCTGGAGTCCATGGTTCGGAGCCCCCTTCCCACCCGGGCCGAAGTGACGGACGTGGCCAACGCGATCTTTGACGGCGCCGATGCGGTGATGCTCTCGGGCGAGACGGCCGTGGGCGAACACCCCGTGGAGGCCGTCTCCATGCTGCACCGCATAGCCATCAGCGCCGAACGCGCCTACCCCTACTGGCGCGACCCCGGCAGCTGGCCCGGGCGAGGACCCGGCGCGCCTGCTGCCGCCGGCGCCCTGGATCCCACGGTGGCTCAGGCCATCAGTCGCGCCACCTGCGAGGCGGCCGAGGACGTGGGCGCCTCGGCCATCCTCTGCTCGACCCAATCGGGTGCGACGGCTCGCATGGTGGCGCGTTTTCGCCCGCGTGCGCCGATCGTGGCGGCCACGCCGTATTCTGAGGTGGCACGGCAGCTTGCGGTGGTGTGGGGGGTCGTCCCCGTCGTGGTCCCGAGAGCCCGCAACATCGACGAAATGATCGACGTGTCGCTGGGGGCCGCCCGAGAGACGAACCTGGTGAGTTCGGGGGATCGGGTGGTGGTCGCGGCCGGCGTGAAGACCGACCTGCCGGGTTCGACCAACATGCTGCAGGTACACCAGGTTCCGTGAGCGCCGGCTCGCGAAACAGACGTGGCGGTCACCTGGCGTTCCAGGCAGAGCGTGCGGGGAAGGGGCGGTTGGGCGCCATGATCATCGGGGTTCCCAAAGAGGTCAAACGGGGCGAGAACCGGGTCGCCATCGTTCCGGCAGGCGTGGAGGAATTGACCCGCCGCGGGCACCGGGTACTGATTGAGGAGGGGGCGGGCAGGGGCAGCGGGATCCTGGACGAGGAGTACGTGTCGGCCGGCGCCGTCATGCGCAAGCGGGCGGAAGACGTCTTCGCCGACGCCGACCTCATCCTGAAGGTGAAGGAGCCGCAGCCTCAGGAGTGGCCGCTTCTGCGGCCGGGGCAGGTGCTGTTCACGTACCTGCACCTGGCGCCGGACCGCGAGCTCACCATGGCCCTCTTGCAGCGGGGCATCATCGGGGTGGCGTATGAGACGATTCAGCTCCCAGACGGGACGCTGCCGCTTCTGACGCCGATGAGCGAAGTGGCGGGGCGGATGGCGGTTCAGGTGGGGGCGCAGTACCTGGAGAAGGTGTATGGTGGCCGCGGGATTCTGCTGGGTGGCGTGCCCGGCGTGCCGGCTGCCGAAGTGGTGATCCTGGGGGCCGGCACCGTGGGATACAACGCGGTCCGCATCGCGCTCGGCATGGGTGCCCACGTCACGGTGCTCGATACCAACCTCGCCCGCCTGCGCTTTCTGGAGGAGGTGCTCGAGGGCAACCTGATCACGGTGATGTCCAACCGGTACAACGTCGATCGGGCCGTGCGCTACGCGGACCTGGTCATCGGGGCCGTTCTCATCCCGGGCGCGCGGGCGCCCCGCCTGGTCACCGAGGAGATGGTCCGTTCCATGAAGGAAGGCTCCGTCATCGTGGACGTGGCGGTGGACCAGGGCGGGTGCGTCGAGACCGTCGACCGCGCGACGACCCACGACGACCCGGTCTACGTCAAGCACGGGGTCATCCACTACGCCGTGTCCAACATCCCGGGCGCGGTGCCCCGCACCTCGACGTATGCGCTGACCAACTGCACCCTGCCGTACGTGGTGGAACTGGCGGACAAGGGGTGGGCTGCCGCTGTGGCGTCAAGTGCGGCTCTGGCGCGGGGTGTGAACGTGCTGAAGGGTCACGTGACGTACCAGGCCGTGGCCCAGGCCCACAACCTGCCCTACGTGCCGCTCAAGGAGGCCATGTAGTTGTCATCCCGGCGGGACGAGGAGTACGACCGAACCTTCCCCGGCTCGGCCCGGCTCTACCGCCGGGCCGAGCAACTGATACCTTCGGGCCTGACTCACGACGCCCGGTACCTGTGGCCGTTCCCGGTCTACGCCGAACGTGCCCGGGGCGCCTACAAGTGGGACGTCGACGGTCACCAACTCATCGACTACTGGATGGGCCACGGGGCGCTGTTGCTGGGCCACTCGCACCCGGCCTTGGTCGAGGCGGTGACGCGGCAGGTAGCCCTGGGGACGCACCTGGGCGCCTGCCACCCGCTGGAGGTGGAGTGGGCGACCCTGGTGCGTCAGCTCATGCCGGCGGCCGAACGCGTCCGGTTCACCAACTCGGGGACGGAGGCCACGCAGCTTGCGATGCGGCTGGCCCGGGCGTTCACGGGGCGGCCGAAGATTCTGCGCTTCGAGGGCCACTTCCACGGGTGGCACGATTACGCCTCAGCGGCGGTGGTGCCGGAGGCCGCATCCGACGAGCCGGCGGGCGAGGCGGCCGGCGACCTCACCCGGGGGCGAGGCGTGTCCGCCGGACCGACTGACCGTCGGTCGGTCCCCGGGACTGCCCCCACGGCGGCACTCGGGTCCGTGCAGCGCCCGCCGGGCATCGCGGAAGAGACCGCAGAGGCCACGCTGGCCGTGCCGCCCAACGATGCAGAGCTGGTTGCCCGCGTCCTCGCCTCGCGGGACGACATCGCCGGGATCATCATCGAGCCGGGTGGCGGGGTCTGGGGTGAACTCCCCACCACCCCTGATTTCCTGCACGCCCTCCGGGAACTAACGCAGCGGTACTCCGTGCTGCTCATCTTCGACGAGGTCGTCACCGGCTTCCGCATGGTGCCCGGCGGGGCACAGGAGTACTACGGAATCCGGCCCGACCTGGTCTGCCTCGGCAAGATCCTCTGCGGCGGGCTGCCTGGCGGGGCTGTCGCGGGGCGGGCGGACGTCATGGCGGCGCTGGGGTTCAGCGGGGACCCCAAGCGGGACGCGACGAAGCGGGTGGCGCACCTCGGGACGTTCAACGCCAACCCGCTATCGGCGGCGGCAGGCATCGCCATGCTGCGGGAGGTCGCCACCGGCCGCCCGACGGCCGAGGCGGCGGAGAAGACCGACCGGTTGGTGCGGGCACTCAACGAGGTGCTGGAGCGCCACCGGGCGAAGGGATTCGTTTACGGGCTTTCGTCGTGGTTTCACATCGCCCTGGACGCTGACGGGCGGCAGGACGCCGAGGGCCGCTGGTGGCCGCTGCAGGCCGGGCCGCCGGGCGCCGAACTCGAATCCCACGGCCTCGTCCAGCGCCTGCGCCGGGCCATGCTCCTCGAAGGCGTCGACCTGATGCGAAACGGGGGCTTTCTCTCCACCGCCCACACCGATGCCGATATCGAGGCGACCGCCGCGGCATTCGACCGGGCGCTGGCACGTCTGGCCCGCGAGGGAGGGCTGCCGCCGCGGTGACCAGCGCAACCAACGGCGGCCCCGCCGTCACCCGGCTCAAGGCCGGCAAGCTCCCGCCGGACAAGCTCCGCAAGCTCGTGCTCTCCCGCCTGGGGCGGCTGCGCCCGGAAGTGCTGGTGCACGCCCGCCTGGGCGAGGACTCGGCCGTGGCCGACCTCGGCGGGCGCCTCATGGTGGTGTCCTCCGATCCCATCACGGGCGCCTCGGGCGAGATGGGGCGGCTTGGCGTTCACGTGGCGTGCAACGACGTGGCGGCCATGGGCGCCGAACCCCTGGGCATCCAGGTGGTGCTGCTAATGCCCGACGGCACGACCGATGTTGAGATTGCCGATACCATGGGCCAGGTGGCCGACGCGGCCGAGGCGCTGGGCATCGAGGTCATGGGCGGCCACACGGAAATCACGAGCAAGGTGACGGCTCCCATTATCGTGCTGACCGCCATGGGGCTCGTCGAGCGCAGCCGCCTCGTTACCTCCGCCGGTGCCCGGCCCGGGGATGGCCTTCTCGTCACCAAGCCGGTCGGTCTCGAGGGAACCGCCATCCTGGCTGCCGACCGCGCCCGCGAACTCGAAGGCCCTCTCGGCGCCGAACTCCTCGCCCGGGCCCGCACTTTCCTGGCCGAGGTGAGCGCCGTCCGGGATGGCCTTGTGGCCGCGGAGCTGGGCGTCTCGGCCATGCACGACGCCACCGAGGGCGGCGTGGTGGGGGCCGTGTGGGAGCTAGCGCAGGCCTCGGGCGTCGGCGCCGAACTCTGGGAGGCGGCGGTGCCGGTCCGCCCCGAGACCCGGCGAATCTGCGAATACTACCGCATCGATCCGCTGCGGCTCATCTCGTCAGGGGCCATGCTTGTCGCCTCGCCGAACGCAAATCAAGTCGTCGCCGGGCTGCGGGAGCGCGGCCTGGAGGCGGCGGTGATCGGCCAGGTCACTCCGGCCGGCTCGGGGATCTGGCTGGTCCGTTCGGACGGCCGCCGGGAAAGCGTTGCTGAGCCGCCAATTGACGAACTCTGGCGGGTGCTGGTATCATAGCCTCGCCCGCAAGCCACCTCCTCAGCGCCGGCGTGGCGGAACTGGCATACGCGCACGACTCAAAATCGTGTCCCCTCAGGGGATGTGGGTTCGACTCCCACCGCCGGCACCAGTTATGTCAAGGGCTTGCGGGGTCGTGCGGAAAC
>JBFMCJ010000163.1 GCA_040754675.1 Bacillota bacterium | reverse complement strand
CACCATCGCGGGGTACGAGGTGCTGGCGATGTGCATGTTCAGTGACGACGTGCTCGTCGGGGGCGGCTACACGCTCAGCGAGGACTTCGTGAACTCGAACCGATACCTGGAGGCCTACGACCGGTTCGCCGAGCTGCTCGAGGAGAAGTACGGGCCCCCGCTCTTCAACCGCAATGCGTGGAAGGGCGGCAGCCTCTACAAAGAAAGTCCGGAGTACTGGGGGTTGGCCGTCTCCCTGGGATACCTGGAACGGATGGCGGACTGGGAGACGCTCGAAACCCGTATCGTGCTGTGGCTAAAGGGAGAGAACTTCGAGGTCAACCTGTACCTGGGCTATTACAGTCGGGCCCATCAGTCGCAGGTTCAGGAGAAGCGGGCGGCCGAAACGGAGTCGAAGCTGTAGGCGCCGGCTCCCACCTGGCAGCGCTTGGCTTTGACGGGCGCCAGGAGTGGGAGTTTAACGGGCGGGCGACGGTGGCCGGCAGGGGCGGCGGAGCGGGTAGCGACTCTGGTTGGCCGGGCGGCGGAGAGGGGAGAAGCCAACGAGCAAACTGGCGGAAGAGGGAAGAGAGACACGAAAGACAGGTAGAATTGGTACGAGGAGACCGTTCGAGGATACGGCGAGGTAGTTGCCATGCGCTCCAACGAGGAGATACTTTAAGTTCAGACCGGGAGGGCACCGGGCCTGTGCCCGCGGCGTTGTGCGCCCCGGTCTCGCCTTTTTTGTGGGAACCTCTCGTCATTTCTGAAAGGCTTTCGGAATGGCGTATGGTGGGGTTGCTACGGAGCAGACCAGGCGTCGAACGCCGCAAGGCCGCTCGGCCGAGGGGAGGGCGGAGGGCCCTGAAGGTGCGCATGCGCATCCCCAAGCGGCAGGAGTGGGAATTTAAGGGCCCCAGGACGGTGAAGAGCATCCTCGACGAGCTTCGCATCAACCCTGAGACGGTCATCGTCATCCGGGGCGACACCCTGCTGACCTCGGATGCCGTGGTCGAGGATACCGACGAGATTGAGGTGCGCCCCGCCCTCTCCGGCGGCTAAGAGGCGGGCACCCGGCCGCCCGGACAGGCACGCTCCCGAAGCGGTAGGATGGCGCCGGCGGCCGCCGTCGAGCCTGTGCCTGAGGTAAACTGTGAGGGCAGAAGGCAATAGGGCAGGAGGGGGCGGTCGCCGGTGAAGTGCGTGAAGTGCCGGCAGCCGGCGGCGGTCGAGGTGCGCCGGCACAACGCCGGCTTCTGCCGCGACCACTTCGTCGAGCACGTGCTGCGCCAGGTCCAGCGCGCCATCGCCGACGAGGCGATGTTTACCCGGGACGACCGCATCCTGGTGGCTGTCTCGGGCGGCAAGGACAGCCTGGCGCTCTGGGATATCCTGCAGCGGCTCGGCTATGCGGCCGACGGGCTGCACATCCAGCTCGGCATCGGCGCCTACTCGGAGGAATCGGCGCAGCGCACCCGGGCGTTCGCCGAGGCCCGGAGGCTTCGGCTGCACGTGGTGTCGGTGGCCGAGGAGCTGGGGTTCGGCATCGAGGAACTGGCCCGCCGCACCCGCCGCATCCCGTGCTCGGCGTGCGGCACCACCAAGCGCCACCTGTTCAACCGGTTTGCCCGGGAGCACGGCTACACCGTGGTGGCCACCGGCCACAACCTCGACGACGAGGCGGCCACGCTGCTCGGCAACATCCTGCACTGGCAGACGGAGTACCTGGGGCGGCAGGCCGCCGCCATGCCCGCCGATGGGGCGGGGCTCGTGCGCAAGGTGAAGCCGCTCGTGCGCCTCGCCGAGCGGGAGGTGGCGGCGTACGCCGTGCTGCAGGGCATCGACTACGAGGTGGACGAGTGCCCCATGGCCCGGGGCGCCACCTCGCACCTCTACAAGGAGGTGCTCAACCGCCTGGAGGAGGCGGCGCCGGGCACCAAGGATCAGTTCCTCTTCGGCTTTTACGAACGCGGCCGCCGCCACTTTCCC
The DNA here is from genome assembly GCA_040754675.1 of Bacillota bacterium. Taxonomy (NCBI): domain Bacteria; kingdom Bacillati; phylum Bacillota; species Bacillota bacterium. The sequence continues at coordinate 6,187 of JBFMCJ010000163.1, read as the reverse complement.
CGCGAGGCGCCGGCGCTGCGGCCATGCCGGGTCTGCGGCGAACCCACCCCCGGCGAGGTGTGCGCCTTCTGCCGCCTGGCGGAGCGGGCCCGGGCGGCCGCTACTCCTCGATCGGCACGAAGTTGAGCTGGTAAGGCCCCGAAAAGACCGCGCAGCGCTGGGCCGGCCCCGCCCCCACGCCGTCCGGCAGCACGGCCCAGGCCGGGCCGTCGAGGGGCAGGGCCAGGGTGCCGTGTTCGTCGCCGCCGGGCAGGTGCCCCACCACCCGCAGGGTGCGGGTGTCGGGCCCATCGTCGTCGACGTAGACGCGTTCGACGCGCAGGACGGCCTGGCCGAGCTTGTCGGCGCCCCGCCGCACGTTGACGACGCACTCCATGCCCCGGTACGCCTCGTGGAGCAAGGCGGCGAGCTTGCGCGGGTCTTCCATCCACTGGGTTCGCAAAGGGGTCGCCCTCCCGCCAAGAGTTTTGCCCGGCGCTCGGGCCGCACGGGCAAGAAGGGCGGGTGCCGCTGGCGAAACTTTCTGGCAGGCGTGGCGCCCGGAAGGGAAGGGGGCTTGCCGCCGTGAGGTGGTACGAGGAGCTGTTCGACGAGACGTACCTGGCGACGTACGGCCCGCTTTTGACGCCGGAGTACACCCGGGAGCAGGTGGACCAGCTCGAGCGCCTTCTGGAACTGACGCCGCCCGCCGACATCCTCGACATGCCCTGCGGCCAGGGCCGCCACAGCATCGAACTCGCCCTGCGGGGCTACCACGTGACCGGTGTCGACCTGTCCTCTTACCTTCTGGGCGTGGCGCGCCAGCGCGCCGAGCAGGCGGGCGTCCCGCAGGGGGCGCTGGAGCTGGTGCAAAGCGACATGCGGGAGTTTGTGCGGCCGGGCGCCTACGACGTGGCCATCAACCTGTTCAGCTCCTTCGGGTACCTCGAAAGCGAAGAGGAAGACGCCCGGGTGATGGCGGCGTTTTACCAGAGCCTGCGGCCGGGCGGCCGGCTGGTCATGGAGATGATCCACAAGTACTGGCTCATCCGGTCGGGGCGCGACCAGGTGTGGGTGGAGACGCCGGGCGCCTTCACGCTGGAACGGGTGCGCTTCGACGCCCTCACCGATCGCACCGAGACGGAGCGGGTCGTTATCCTGAACGGGCGGGTCGAACGCCGCCACTTCTCCGTACGCCAGTACAGCCTGGTGGAACTTTCGCGCATGGCGGCGGCCGTGGGCTTCGAGCTGGCGGGCGCCTACGGCTCGCTGGCCGGCGACGAACCCCTCACCGTGGACTCCCGCCGGCTGGTGGCCGTCTTCCGCCGGCGCTAGGCTCGCCGGGCCGAACCCTTCCCGTGCAGGAAGTGGAACGTTTCTTCTACCGGCTCAAAGCCGAGTTGTCGGGCGATAGCCTTAGCTGTCCCGGAAGCCACCGGGCGACCTGGCCCATGGGAGTCAATGCGCGTCTGACGGAATCTCCCATCCGAGCCCATGCCGCGCCAGATCTGGCCGCCTTTTTTTGCCGGTTGCATGCCGAGCTTCCGGCAGATTCGCTCAACGAGCGGGGTTCCAAACACATGTGCGCTATGTTAGTATGGTTTTGGCACCCCGCCGGCCACGAAGGGTTGGCCGCCATTGGCCATTGGCGGCCTTCCCTTCCGTCCGCAGCCAACACTGGCTCAAGGAGGTAGCTGGATGTCTACATCCCATGACAACCCGGATGGCCAGACTACCGTGGTCGGCTTAGGGGCGCAACTTTCCGTCGGCGGCGACACGCTGCACCGAATTGTCCTGGGCGACGCCCGACGCATGAGCTTGGTCGCCGACCAGTCGGTGCACCTGGTCGTGACGTCTCCGCCGTACTGGACGCTGCAGACCTATCCTTCACGAGATGGGCAATTGGGGCAGGTGGCGGACTACTCCAGCTTCCTGGAGGGCCTGGATGATGTCTGGCGGGAGTGTTACCGGGTACTTGTCCCGGGGGGTCGCATGTGCGTGGTGGTGGGAGACGTCAACCTCTCCCGCCGTCAGGCCGGTCGGCATCACGTGATACCGCTGCATGCCGATATCGCGGTGCGCTGCCGGGCTATCGGGTTCGACTATCTGGCTCCTGTGTTCTGGTACAAGATTGCGAATATTCGAACGGAGATGGACCGGCCCGGGTCATGGTTCCTGGGAAAGCCGTTTGAGCCCAATGGCATCATCAAGAACGACGTGGAGTACATCCTGCTGTTCCGAAAAGGCGGAGAATACCGGCATCCTACCGAAGAGCAGCGACTGCGCTCCCGTTTGCCGAAAGAGCTGTATGTCAAGTGGTTTCGACAAGTATGGGATGACGTCAATGGGCAGCCGAGAGTGAGCCATCCCGCCCCGTTTCCGGAGGAGATCCCCGTTCGGCTCATCCACATGTTTTCCTTTGCCGGAGACGTGGTCCTGGATCCGTTCCTCGGCACCGGCACGACAACCGTGGCGGCCATCAAGGCGGGTCGGTCCAGCGTCGGCTACGAGATCGAGCCGACCTATATCGATCTCGTTAAGCGCAGGCTCGCTCAGGCGGAGCTCTGGCAAGGGTTTAGGGTTGAGTTTTTGGTGGATAAGGGATCCCGGGATTACGCCGTCGAACCTCTTCCACCAGCTTCCTCAGCATAAGCTCAGGGCCGTCCGGGTCGCTTAGCAACCGAGGGCGGGGGCCGCTGAAATCAACGCGGGTGAGAGCGGCCCCCTCGAGCATCCCGATGCTCCAGGCTGGAGCCGAGCGGCCTGAGAGCGCTTGGAGGCGGGACTCGAGTAGCCGGGCCCACTCTCCCGAAGGATCCTGAGAGACGTCAAACACCATGAGGTAGCCGATGACGATTTCCGGGGAATAGAGTTGGAGATTGGCCACCTCGCCCATGAGGTCATCGATACGATTGGGCACGGTTCCCGGGACGTTACGCATGATCGACTTGAGCGAAATAGCGAGGCGGTACTTGCCGTCGTACTGCCAGGCGACATCCCACTGCTTGGGACGACCGAACCCTGGTACCGTCGCCTCGGTTTCAGCCTCCGAAAGCCCGAGCCGACTCAACGTTTCCACACAATAATCTGCCAAAGACGACAGGCGTAACGTGGAAGTTGGCCTTTCTTTGGCGATCTGGTAGAAGTCTTCCAGTGCCTGCTGCAAGGTCAACGCGCGTTCACCCCGTACACCGCAGGTATCTAGTACCCCACGGCCTGGCCGTCCTTGCGGGGGTCGGAGCCGGCGATGTAGACGCCGGTGTCGGGGTCTCGCCAGATGATCTGCCCGCCGCCGAACATGAGCGGCGCCTGGTTGGCCGAAACCGGGTGGCCCAGGCCTTCGAGCGCGGCGATGGTGTCGGGGGAGAAGCCCTGCTCCACCGCCAGCCGGCCGCCGGGCAGCACCCGGAAGCGGGGTGCGTCCAGAGCCGCCTGGGGGTTGAGGCCGAAGTCGACGAGCGCCGAGACCACCTGGACGTGCCCCTGCGCCTGCATGTCGCCGCCCATCACGCCGAACGCCGCCAGCGCCCGCCCCTGCCGGGTCAGGAAGCCCGGGATGATGGTGTGGAACGGGCGCTTGCCCGGGGCGAGTTCGTTGGGGTGGCCCGGGATGAGGTTGAAACCGGCGCCGCGATTCTGCATGGCGATACCGGTGCCGGGCACGACGACGCCGGAACCGAACCCGTAGAAGTTCGACTGGATGAAAGAGACCATGCGCCCGTCCCCGTCGGCCGCACATAGGTAGACGGTGCCGCCCGCGGCGCTGCGGTCGGGGATGGGTTCGGCGATGGTGCCGTCGAGCCGGATTTCCGCTGCCAGGCGGGCGGCGTGCTCAGGGTCGGTGAAGCGCTCCACGGGGACCGAGGCTGCCCGGGGATCGGCGATGTGCTGATATGCGTCGTGAAGGGCCAGGCGCAGCGCCTCGGCGAGGACGTGGACGTGGGCCACGTCCAGGTGCCGGCGGGCCCCCTCATGGGGCGACCCTTCCCCGAGGCGGAAGTGACGGACGATGCCGAGTGCCAGGAGGGCGGCCGCGCCCTGCCCGTTGGGCGGCAGTTCCCAGACCTCGACGTCCCGGTACGGGACGGACAGCGGTTGGACCCACTCGGGCTCGTAGCGCTTCAGGTCGTCCAGGGTGAGGTACCCGCCGGTGCGGGCGGCGTACCGGGCGATGGCTTCGGCCAGTTCGCCCCGATACATGGCCTCGCCCCAGGACTCACCGATGAGCCGCAGGGTGCGGGCCTGATCGGGCTGGCGAAACACCTCGCCGGCCCGAGGCGCCCGGCCGCCGAGGAGAAAGGCGTCGCGGAAGTCGTCCCGGTGTCCGAACCGGGCCGCCGCGCCCTGCCAGACCGCGGCGGTGTGCGGCGGAACGGGGTGGCCCTGCTCCGCGTACTCGATGGCGGGCTGCAAGACGTCGATGAGGGGCATGCTCCCGAAGCGCCGCAGGAGCCGGACCCACCCTGCCACCACGCCCGGGACGGTGACGGACTCCCAGCCCTCGGTCGGGACCTGCTTCAAGCCCCGCCGCCGCAGGGTCTCGGCATCAAGGGCGGCGGGGGCCGGCCCGGAGGCGTTGAGCCCGTGGAGGGCGCCGCCGTCCCAAACGATGGCGAACGCATCGCCACCCAGGCCGCAGGAAGTGGGTTCGACCACCGTCAGGCATGCGGCGGCAGCGACGGCGGCGTCGACGGCGTTGCCGCCGGCCAGGAGCATCCGGAGCCCGGCCTGGGCCGCCAGCGGGTGGCTGGTCGCCACCATGCCCCGCCGGGCCAGCACGGGCATGCGTGCGGACGGATAAGGAAACCGGGTGTCCATTGCGGCCTCCTATCAGAAGTGCGGCTCCCCGCACCAAGGAAGTCACCGAGTGGTGCCTCGGAAGCGGATTCTTTGGCGCTGGGGGATTACCCTCTCGCCGCCCGTCGAAACGACCGCCGGGCGTCTTGCCGCCCGTGCCGTTCTCGTCCGGTTGCGCCGCGAGAGCGGTCGGGTAGATAGGATAGACCGGAGGATGTTCGACTTTGCAGAGCCCCGATCCCTTCTCGTTCCGGGTTGTTCTCCTTCGACGATCGTGGAACCCCCGGATTTCGACGGTCATCGAATATCCCGCGAGATCTCTCGGGACGGGGGAGGGGGAGGAGCGCCGGGCAGAGGCGACCAACTGAGACCCGGCGGGGAGAAGCCTCCTGGTCCGCCATGGTCTGGAGAAGAAGCCTCGTCGTGGCCGCAAGGGATAAACCGCTCCGCGGTCTCGTTTGACGCCCCGCCGGCGCGTGTGCTATGCTTTGCGCGAGCTAACACCGACAACCAAATAGCGCCAGCGGTTGGCCTTTCATGGCCGACCGGCCCACTTGATCGCTGAATCCTCCGGGGGCAAAGGCCCCAGAGGAGCGGGGGACCCAATCGGATTCGGGGCGAATCCGGCCGACGCGTGGCCTCAAGCCCGCCGCATCGGGGACGCACCTCCCCGAGCGCCGGCCGGACGGGTCAGACTCCTTCGATCCGAGCCCGGCAGCTAACCCCGCAAGCGTGGGGGGAGAAGGTGGGCCCGGCGTGGCTCGCTGAGCTTCGGTTCATCGCCTTCTGGCTTCTCTCTGCCGGGCTTTCCCTTCACGGAGCAGGCGCGATCCGGCCTTCACGCGGCCGGTGAGGAACTGGCACGCGGCGTCCCAACGTCGCTTTTGGCCGGTTCTCTCCGGGCGGCGATTCGTCACTGTCCGCACCGGCCGCCGGTGAACGCCGCGTGGGCCGCCGTCCCGTTGCTCGCTGGCGCGTCAAGGAGGAGTGCCACATGACCAGGGCACGCTGGGCCGTTGTCGGCGCCGGGGCAGGGGGACTTGCCACCGCGGCCCATCTGAGCCGGGTTGGGCTGCGAGCGGTGCTTATCAATCGCAGCCCGGATCGCATCGTGAAGCTGCTGGACGACCCGCGCATCCACGTCGAAGGGCTCTGGCACGGTCCCATGCCGCTCGAAGAGGCGACCACGGATGTCTCCCGGGTGGCCGGCGCCGACGTGGTCATCATCGCCACGCCGGCGACAGCCCACCGGGATCTCGCCCGGATGCTCGCCGGGCATCTCAGGCCGCACCACCTGGTGATCCTGCACCCGGGGCGCACGCTGGGCGCCGTCGAGTTCGCGGCAGCGCTGCATCGTGCCGGCGTCCGGGTGCGGGCCGTTGCCGAGACCGATACGCTTTTGTACACCAGC
>JBFMCJ010000162.1 GCA_040754675.1 Bacillota bacterium | reverse complement strand
GGCCTGAAAGAGCAGGTGGGAACGGTACTCTCCCGGTTCAAGCCCGGCAGGCGTGCGCAGTTGCAGCCGCACGGTTTGCCGGCTGCCCGGAGGCAACACCACCATCTTCGGGGCAAAGTAGACCAACTGGTGCGCAAACCGTTCCCCCGGCGCCGGCGTATCAATCGGTTCGAAGCTCCCGTCCTCGCGCATCCGCCGCTGGACGAACATGATACGGTAGGTGGCGGTCTCGGTGCCGGTGTTGATGACGTTCACCGCACCGGTGCGCTTGTTGCCCTCGAAGACGACGCGGGTGGGGACCACCCTGAGCCCGGCGCCGTGCTCCGCGGCGCGGATCGACACCGGTAGCAGGATCGAGGCGGCAACGAACCCCAGCGCCACCAGGGGAGATCGTGAAAGCCACCACGACTTCCTGCCGATCACGTTCAGTCCGCCCCCTGCCTACTGGTAGTCGACCGAGACATCGAAGCTGCCCGAGTACGTTCCCGGGGCCTGGCCGGCATCGACGTGAAGCGTGGCACCAACGGTGAACGTGCCGTTGCCGTTCGCGTCGAGCGTGCCAACCCCGTCGGGGTCGAGGCTGCTGGTAAAGGTGTCGACCACCATGCTGTTGGTGCCACTTGCCAGGGTGGCGCTCAACGGCAGAGTGACCGTGTACGAGTAGCCGGGCTCGCCGCTGACGGTGAAGCTTGCGGCGCCATAACTCTCGCCGAGGGCGATGACGCCGCCCGACACCGTACGGGCCCCGGCAGGGTCGATCGTGACAGTACCCGACGTGCTACCGGGGACGATATCGCCGAACCGAAGGTCGGCGGACACGGAGACGGAAATGGCCGTCTGCGCGTTCACGACAGAAGAGCCTATGGCAAGCCCCACCATCAAGAGCACGACCCCTGCGACGGCTGCCCGTGCCAGGGAAAAGCCCCGGAAACCTGGAGGGGTGCCCTGCCGAGCACAATGAAGGCCAGACTGCATAGGCAACGGCTCCCTTGTACCGCTGAGCCGGGCCCGGACCGGCCCGATTCAGTCAAGCACCTTGCCTCCCCCACCGGAAAGGCGGCGGGAAGCAAGGCTTGGCCACAGGCTCAATCTCGGCGACAGCGATGAGGCGATTGCCCTCGCCACTCCTACTGGTACTCCACCGTTACATCGAACGTGCCGCTGTAGTCTCCTTTTTGTTGACTGCCCGCTACGTTCAGCGTGGCACCGACGTAGAGCGTGTCGTTGCCGCTGGCATCGAGCGTATAGGTTCCACTCGCGGAACTACTGGTGAAGGTGTCGACAGTCATGCTGTAGACGGTGCCGGCGGCGTCGGTATACGTGATGCTGGCCGACGTTGGCAAAGTGACCGTGTAGGTCTTGCTGGGTTCGCCCGTAAGCGAGAAGCTTGCCGCGCTGACGGTGCCACCCTCGGCCACAACGTCGCCTGTTGTTGTCCGAGCACCGGCGGTGTCCACTACTACCGTACCGCCCGTTGTGCCGACCGACACGACGCCGAAGCTGAGATCCGTGGACTTGGTGATAGTGAGCGCAGCCCACACGCTGGCCGTGGCGGTCGCGGTTGCCGTGGCGGCGTAAACTGCTGGCGCGCTCGCGAGCCACACCGCCGTCAGCAATGCAAGCCCTGCAAACCACGCCCTTCGAGAGCACATTCTCAACAGCCTCATCGATCCTTGCCCCTTTCCGCCCCGCGGCGGAGACCGGGAGAGGGCCTTTCGGACAGGAAAAAACCGCCCTGCCGGCGGCATCCCAAGATCGCCGCGGAGAAGGCGGCTTGCCCTCGGCGGCAACCTTCGGCAGCCCGGCCATCCTGGCCCCGCTCGGAGCTGTAGACCCGTGGCTTTGCGCCCCTGCCTTTCGGCAGGTTTGCCGTTTCGGATTGCCTAAAGTCTCCTTGTAATGGATACCCTAACCAGGCCGCCAGTCAACGGGGCGCTGGCGGCATGCCCATCCATCTCTGGCAATTTGTGCTTTTCTGTCGAAACAAGGTAACGCGCACGGAGTTTTTTGGCGCAGGGATGCACCAGACGTGTTACAAGCGGCCCGATGCGGCTTCTGACCATTCCCGGGGAGCTGGACGAGGCCGCAGCGATCGACCGTTGGGCGAAGTTCGCGGTCTGTCAAGTACGAGGGGCCGGACGACGAACGGGAGGAGTACCGTCCATGTCGCGGGCTTGCCTGTCGCGACTTATTCGTGGCCGCGCAAGCAGAGCATGAACCCCGGGGCTCACCGTCTCAGCCCCAGAGCCCGGAACAGGTCCGGGGTGGCCACCGGTAGCCTCGGGAGTCCAAACACCCTCTGGGCCTCCACGATGGCCCGCATGGTGGCCGGCCCCACGCGGGCGTCCGCCCTGCCCGGGTCGAAGCCGTGCTGGCGCAGCGCCCACTGAAGCAACGGGACGCTGAAATCCACGGAGCCCGGGCCGAGTGGCGTGTCCCAGGCGACGGGCGGCAGGACGCCGGTGATGGTCACGGGCGTTCCGTGGGGCAGCAGGTCATAGAGGCGTTCGACGTCGTGGTTGTACATGCGGATGCAGCCTGCACTGGCGTAGGTTCCAATAGACCAGGGTCGGTCGGTTCCGTGAATGCCGTAACTGCCGAACGGGATGTCGAGCCCGATCCAGCGAGTGCCGAACACGCCCTCCGCAAACCCTTTGTCCACGATTTTCCACTCGCCGACCGGCGTCATGGTCCAGGGTTTGCCGACGGCGATGGGCCACCGGCCCTGTACGTCCCCGTCCCGGTACAGCGTGAGGTTCAGGCGGACGGTGTCGACCACGGCCCAGTAGCCTCCGGGCTTGACGTCCGGGTGGAGGGGGACTCCCTCAGGCGGTGGTGCGGTGCGGGCCGCCTCCCGCTGCGAGCCGATGAGGTCGGAAGCCTGCTGCTCGAATGCCTGGGCCAGGGCCCGCCAGGTTTCGGGGCCCGCCACGCCGTCGGCCGGGAGCCCGTGCTGCCTCTGGAAGAGCCGGACGGCCTCGCGGGTATGGGGTTCATAGCGGCCATCGAGAGGGTGCGGGAAGAGCGCCAGAAGGCGCAGGCCCAACTGCAGTTCACGGACGTCCTCAGGCCGGTCCTCCTGGCCGGGGGCGCCGACTACCGACACCTCGCCGCATACCGGAGGACGTGCGGGCCTGGCCGAATCGGTGGCCGCCGCAAGCGGCACACTGAGCGACACGAGCCAGGCCGCACACCAGAGCCCGAAGCGCCAGATTCGGCTCTGCTCCCGGTCCGGCACTGCCTCCCGTACACCTGCGCCGTTGCCGTCCATGGGGACGGACCCCCAGGGCTTTTCCTATTCCGCCAGAGGCTCGCTCAAAACCGTCCGGCCGCCCGCTGACCTGGAGGCGGCGTTCGGCGCCGCCGCCCCTTGCCAGCCGGAGGAATCATCTCTCCTGCTCCCGAACTGCTCACCAGGAAAGCGTTATCAAACCCCCTATCGCCGGCGAAAGGAGTGGCAGCATTGCGCCGCGTTGGCATCGTGGGGGCGGCGGTCACGCCGTTCAAGGCCAGGTGGTACGAGAAGACGTACTACGAGCTGGCCCAGATGGCCACGGCCGCTGCGCTGGAGGACGCAGGCCTGGGCGTGGACGACGTGGACGGTGTGGTCTACGGCATCTACAACGACATCTTCCAGCGGGCCGCGATCCCCGAACACCCCCTGCAGGCCGTCATCGGGCTCGAAAACAAGTTCGGCGTCCGGGTGAGCAACGGTGGCGCCACGGGCGCCTACGCCATGTCGGTGGCGCACGCGTACCTTGCGGCGGAAAGGTTCAAGACCCTGCTGGTGCTGGGGGTGGAGAAGGCCACCGACTGCTTCGACTTCCAGTCCATGTCGGCAACCCCCGAGGTGATCAAGACCATCGGCTGGTCGGGCGATAGCTTCTTCGAGCAGAAGCTGGGGTGGACGGCCTCCGACAGCTACGCCGAGGTGGTGCTCGCGTACATGGACGAGCATCCGGGCGACCTGAAGCCCGAGATCACCGCGCAGGTGGCCGCCCAGCTCAGCCAGCAGGCCAGGGACAACGAGTTCGCCCAGCGGCGGTTCGACCAGGTCACCCCGGAGGAGGTGCTCAACTCCCGCATTGTCGTCTACCCGTTCAAGGAACTGGAAATCTGCGTCTATTCCGAGGGCGCCGCGGCGGTGATCATGGCCGAGGAGCAGACGGCCAAAGCCATTGCCCGCAACACCGGGAAGCCGGTCATCTGGGTGACGGGCGTCGGGGAGGCCAACGAGCCCTCCTTCGCCGGCAAGAACCACAAGATCATGCACCGCATCCTCTCTCACCACCTGGCGGCGAAGCGGGCGTACGAGATGGCCGGCATCAAGAACCCGCTCAAGGAGATCGACGTCATCGAGCTGCACGACGCCTTCGTCCACCAGCTCGAAATCAGCATGGCGGAGATGGGCTTTGTCCCGCTCGGGCGGGCCGACTCGGTGATAGAGGAGGGCCTGATGATGCCGGGCGGCCCCATCCTGGTCAACCCGTCGGGCGGGCTCCTGTACAGCGGCCATGCGGTGGGGGCCAGCAACATCATGTCGGCCTGGTCGGCCCGCCGGGAACTCATCCGCCGAGGACTTCGCCGAGCTCTGGTGCACGGCACCGGAAGCACCGTAGCCCAGTATGGCGTCGTGCTCATCCTGGAGCAGCGGTAGGGGAGGGGTCGGGTCAATGGCTGACGCCAAGGTAATCCCGCTCGAGGCCATTCCGGATGCACGTTCCGAGGTGGTGAACGTCGGCGGTCGCCCCTACCTTCTGCTGAACGACGCGATGTTCACCTTCTACCGGCGGAGCATGGGGGAGTTCTCGCCGTTCTTCCTGGCGCTGCGGGACGAAAAGCGCATCCTGGGCGCCCGGTGCACCAGGTGCGGGCTGGTCCGAGTACCGCCTTTCGTGACCCGGTGCCCGGACTGCGGCTTTGCCCCCACCGAGCTGGTCGAGGTGGGCGACGTGGGCCAGCTGGTCGCCACGCCGCCGGTGACGTACTTTGCCAACTCGCTGTTCCAGCAGCAGGTGCCGTTCGGGCGGGGGCGGGCGATACTGAGGGGCGCGGATACGGCACTCAGCGTCAACCTCTACACCACCCGGGGCATCCTGGTGCCGGGCATCTTCCGGAAGGGCACCGAGGTGAAGGTGGTCTTCCGTAGCGAACGCAAGGGTGAGATCACGGACATCTTCTGCGTCCCGACGGCGGAGCTGACGCCTGACCAGGTGGCGAAAAAGGGCCTGGAGGAGTCCGAACTCGACTGGGAGCGGGCGACGGAACCCCCGCTGCCCTCCGCCACGGCGCAGGATGCCGCGCGCTTCCACGAGATCGCCGCCCAACTCTCCGCGCTGGCGCGGGAGCTTTCGGCCAACGAGCGGGCGCGGCGGGACATCGCCAACTGGTGGCGCACCATCCTGGTGAAGACGACGGGCGGCACGCTGGTGATGAAGATCGCCAACGGCGACCTGACGGTTGAAGAAGGAACGGCCGCAGCTCCCGACCTGGTGATGGTCGTCGCCGACCCGGCCGTGCTGCTGAACGCGCTGGCCTACCGGGGCTCGCTCACGCAGGCCATCATGACCGGGAAGCTGTGGATCAGCAAGAACGTGGAGTTCACGACGGTCTTCAAGCTGGAACGCATGGCGAGGTCGCTGGCGCGCTCCAAGAAAGCCTGACCGCACCGGGTCCGTCGCCCGAGCCACAGCCGACGCGGAAGGCGAGGACCGTGTCAGACACCGTTTCGCCGCACAGAAGCCGCCGAGACAGAGACCCCGGGAGGGCTTTCCCGGGGCCTCTGGTTTCGTGCCGTCACTTCCCGTTCGGACCGCCCTTCGAAGCGTCACCGCCCTTGGAGCAGCAGCCCTGCTCGCCCTTGCCGGGTCCACCGCCGGGCGACCCGCCAGCTCCCTGGCCACCGCCGTTGGCTCCTGTGGTTGGGGCCTCACTGCGCTTGTCCCTGGTGGCCGCGGCGGCCACCTGGATACGAAGTTGTTCGATGACCGGCGACACCTCGGTCCGCGCCCGTTCGGGAAGCAGGCTCTGCACGGTTAGGGCCACCCGAAGGCGCTCCTCTTCCCGAACCCGCTGCTGCTCCCTGGACAGCGCCGCTTGTGGGCCGGACTTCGGCCCTCCGAGTACGCCGGCTACCGCGTGACCCAGGGCTCGGGGTTCGACGCCCAATTGGGCCGCGATCCCACCCCAACCAAGCCCTTCTTGCCGCAGCTTCAGTATGGCAGCGACCTGATCGGCCAGCGCCTGGCCTTCCGCGTTGGTGGCCAGGCTGTAAATGATGATGATTTCGCCAATCCCGAAGCCCTGCGCCCGAAGCGCCAGAAGCTCCTCGACACCGACATCGAAGTAGGTAGCAATCTGATCGAGGAGGACCGCCTCCCCGCGGCCGATCTCGCCCTGGGCCGACTCCTCGGTGCTTTCACCAGGCGGCACGGTATCCTCTGCGAAGGCCGCGGTAGAGACCAAAACCGAGGCTGCCAACAGGGGAGCCATCCACGAAAGCCGGAGCCTCATGGCTCCATTGCGGCGCGCACGAGCGGACGTCATGCGCCCTACCGACCTCCCTATCATCTCCACCGTCCGGAAACCCCCTATGTACTTCGGGGTCGCCTGCCGCAATCCTGGGGGCCAGGATCGCCCCGGAGCAGGTGCAACGGTGCCGGGCCTCGTAGGAGTGCGTACGCGCTGGAGGGGGTGTGCGCCGTGAGCTGTTCGATGCCGGCCCTGGAGCGGAGGCTACTCGGCCGGACAGGGTTTGGGGTAACTTTCATCGGGTTCGGCGCCCTTGAGATAGGAAGGGATTGGGGGCTGGGAGACGAGGTCCAGCGGCGCCGCCCGGACGAAGCGGCCGCCGCCCAGGTGCTGAACGGTGTGCTTGACCTCGGCATCAACCTCATCGACACGGCCCGTGCCTACCACCTCAGCGAGGAACGCGTCGGCCGCGCTATCTCGCACCGGCGCAGCGAGTTCATCCTGGCCAGCAAGTGCGGTGAGCATTCGGCCGATCCCGGCACGTACTACGACTTCAGTTACGAGGCCGTCAAGGCGTCCATCGACATGAGCCTGCGGCTGCTCCAGACCGACCGGATCGACATCATGCAGATCCATTTCGGCCCCGACCCCGAGCGGGTGCTCGCGGAGGGCGAGACGTTGCGGGCGATGCGGGAGGCCCAGGCGGAGGGCAAGGTGCGGTTTCTGGGCGCGTCGCCGCCGACCCATCTCATCGGGCCCTGTATCGAGCGCGGCGTTTTCGACGTCCTGCAGGTCGAATACAGCTTGCTGAACCCGGCGGCGGGCCGGCTCATCGAAGAAGCCGCCCGGCGCGGCATAGGGGTGCTGGTGCGGGGCGGGCTTGCGATGGGCCGGTTGACCGGCAAGGCCCGGGCACTGGCCGCGGCCGACACGGGGCTGCAGCGGCGGCTGGCCCCGTTCCTCGACCTCGTTGACGGCGACTGGGATCGCCTGCCGGAGGTCGCCCTGGCTTTCCTCTACACGTCACCCGGGGTCAGTTGCGTGCTGGTCGGGTCGAAGAGCCTGGACCACGTGCGGGCCGCGGTCGAGATCGCCGGGCGGGGATTTGCACCGGAGTTTCTTGAAGCCGTGCGGGAAGCCGTGGGCCGCGTGGCCGCTTGAAGCAGCCACGAGGCCGAGCAGGCAGCCAGGGGCGAAGCTACCAGGCTTCTTCCGCCTCCCTGGCCGGTACGTAGCGATACATGCCCTTGGTCCGGCCTCGCCGTTCGACCCACCTGGCCCGGACCAGCCTTCGCAGGGACGCCATGGCCCGCGATGAGGCCGACGTGTCGCTGAGTCCGAGGGCCACGCCCACGTCTCTGGCGCTGAGCCAACACGGGTACCAGGTTGCCAGTATCTGGAGAACCCGGATGTCGCGGGGTTTCAGGATGGTTCGGGCCGGCAATAACAGCGGGGGCACGCCTCGCCACCTCCGTCGTGCGTGAGGAACTGGAAGTCGGTATCGTCTCACCACAGAAGTCGAGAAAGGCGAGTCGGGTACGGCAGGAGTGCGGTTTGGATCTGACACCCAGGCGGCCGGACCTCAGCTGTGACGCCCGGTTCAACTGGGATGCCGGCTCCTTCCGTGTTGACGGATGAACGCGAGGATACCATCAGCAGCCGGAAATCCGGGCGTGCCGCCCAGATAGGTGGTGGCGACCGCACCGCAGGCATTC
>JBFMCJ010000161.1 GCA_040754675.1 Bacillota bacterium | reverse complement strand
ACATCTCCGCAAACGGCAGACCTCCACGCCACATCCATATCAGCGTAACCAGCGTCCCCACAATCAAAAGTCCTACAATGAGTTGCAAGTCAGCGAGTCGGGTTCCTTGATTCGTCGTCGAGTGGGTCTGCCTAGACAACACATACGAGGCAACTGAAAGTAGGGCAACCTCCAACAGAAACGTCCTTCCCGCCCATATCACGCTGTGGATAGCACTCGTGAGAACTAGCAAAAGGGCGACCGGCGGCCATTTTCCCAGAGTGCCTGCTGAGAGCCCGACCAGAACTGACAATGCGAAGTTGAAACACTCTAGGACACCCCAAATAGTGGGGACGACTATCTCCCCTGATAGGAGCCCCGCACGAGCTCCCCCTGCCAGGATGGTCGGGATAGACATCACCTGCAGCACTTCCAGGGTAGTCCCAAATGCCCCTACGGAAGCCGCAAACGCGCACAGGGCGAGCATCTTGCGTAACCGGCAGCGGTCAAATGCAAGACGGCTCTTGTTACGGCAAAATCCTTTTCGCCGGAAGGAGATAGCGCCGGCCAAAGCTGCCGACCCACACCCGAGCAAAAACGCAGCATAGGACCCAAGTACGAGGACACCCGCCTCAAGACTGAGCCTCGGGTACGGGACCATACGGAGAAAAAATAGGGCCAAAAGAAAGCCCCAGGTACCCCCGTACACGGCGAGCGGGGACACCCAACTACCAAAGACCCTCCTGCTCCCCCATATCGCCGACAAGCCCATCAACGCCATTACAAGAGACATGCTCCTAGTTCCTTCCCTAACTTATCGCTTATCGCTAGGCTCGCGACCGCACATAACGCACGGTTAGTCCAGGCCAAACACCAACGCGGGTGGAAAAGGCGAAATCCTGCCACAAAACTTTTGGGGCAACTGTAGGGTGGGAACCCCTGCAGCATACGGTAGACGCAATTCTGTTCAAGGTAAGAGCACCCGCCCCATCACGCGCCTGTCTGCAGGTAAGATGCAACGGCATCCTCCCACCCTCGCAAGACATACCCAATGGTGGCCGCCAGCGGGGCAGGGTCGAGCCGTGAATTGCGGGGCCGTCTTGCAGGGCGCGCAAGCTTATCTGAAACTATCGGGGAGATTCGGGCGTCCATCCCAGAGATCCGAAGCACGTGCTCGGCTAGACCATACCAAGTCGTTGCCCCGCTATTCGTCACGTGGTATATACCATGACAACCGGTTGCGGCCAGATCAGCACAGGCAGCAGCCAAATCGGGGGTATAAGTGGGACACCCGATGTGGTCCGCCACCACGGTGAGCACTTCTCCAAGTTGCGCCTTATGTAGAATCGTAGCGACGAAGTTCCTTCCGCCCCTGCCGAACAGCCAACTGGTGCGCACGACATAATGACGGTGGGTGAGGGACCGAACATAGTTCTCCCCCCACAGCTTCGTCTTACCGTAGACGTTGATCGGGTTAGGTGCGTCCCAGATTTCGTAAGGACTGTCTTTTTCTCCGTCGAAGACGTAGTCAGTGCTGATGTGCATGAGCGCAGCCCCCTGAGCTTCGCACGCTAGGGCGAGGTTGCGCGGGCCCAGTCCATTGACCGCCATGGCAATGTCGGGTTCCGCCTCGGCCCTGTCCACGTCAGTATACGCCGCACAGCTTACAACCAAGTCGGGCTTCAACGATCCAATGGCTTCCCGTACGGCACGCAGGTCGGTTATGTCGAGCCGGGCACGGTCCAAAGCAATCACGTCGTGTCCGCGCCGCTGGAACTCAGCCACCATGTCCTGCCCGAGCATACCTGAAGCACCGGTGATGATGACTCTCATGTGTCCTACCTCATCTTTGTGGACCAATCAAAACCGATGCGCGGGTCATCGTACGGGAGACGTTTCTCATCCGGGTTGTCTCGGTCGTACGGACGGGTGGTGAAGTACAGGATGATGGCAGGCTTTTCCCCCAATGTGCGGTAGCCGTGGGCCACGCCGGCAGGAATAAGCAACACTATCGGGTTGTCCTCGCCCATGTAAAACACGTTGGTTTCTCCGTACGTCGGCGAGTCCTCCCGCAGATCGTGCAGCACGACCTGCGCGTTTCCGACCGGGAAGAACCACACGTCGTCCTGATGCTCGTGGTAGTGGAAGGCCTTTATCACCCCAGGGTACGTCTTGGACATCGACGCCTGGCCAAAGTGCCGCAACAGGCCATCGTCCTCGCGGAGTATCTCCTGAAAGAACCCGCGGTCGTCCGGATGACGAACCAGCTGCTTGATCCTAACCCCTTCTATCAAGTGACACCCCTCCGGATGCCGCGACCCTAACCGTTACACAGCCAACTCCGAGTCATCGCCCACGAACAACCTTAGCGCCTGCCGGCCATCGCCTGCTTTACGAACCTTGACGTTCCTCCCCACCAGGCTGTCTTCGATGCACCCCACATCGCAAAGCTCGCAGTCTTCGAGTATGACGGAGTGCTCCACCGTCACGCTGCGCAGGTGGCTACGGTCGCCGATGGCGGTGAATGGGCCCACGAAACAGTTTTGGATCACCACGCCCTCCCCGATAACGGCCGGGCCCCTGATCACACTTCCAATCACGCGGGCACCGTGGCCCACCTCGACTCGTCCTACCACCTGACTCACAGCATCCACTTCGCCGTGGATAGCGCGGCGGGCGTATTCATCGAGAACCACGCGGTTGGCCTCCAGGATGTCGTCCTTCTTGCCCGTGTCAAGCCACCAACCATGGAGGACCCGGGCCTCGACCCGTCCCCCCATGTTCATGAGCTCCTGGATGGCATCCGTGATCTCCAGTTCCCCGCGCCAGGACGGCCTGATGCGCGAAATGGCGTCATGGATCGCGCTCGAAAACAGGTACACCCCGACCAGAGCCAGGTTGCTGGGGGGATCCTTGGGTTTTTCAATAAGGCGCACTACCCGGTTGTCGCCGTCCAGGACGGCAACCCCAAACTGTCTGGGATCGGGAACCTCCTTCAGCAGTATCGTGGCCTCCTTGGCGTCCGTCGCGAACTCGCGGACCAGGTCTGCGACGCCACCCTGGATGAGGTTGTCGCCGAGGAACATGAGGAACGGGGCATCACCCAGGAAACCGCGTGCTACCTGCACCGCGTGCGCCAGGCCACCCGGGCGGTCCTGAACTATGTAGGTGACCGCGAGCCCCCAACGGGAGCCGTCGCCCACCGCCGCTTTAACGCTCTCACCCGTCTCGGGGCTAATTATGATCCCCACGTCTTGTATCCCCGCGGCGGCCACCTGCTCCAGGACGAAGAATAGGATCGGTTTGTTGGCCACCGGTACCAACTGCTTGGCCATTGTGTAAGTCAACGGCCGCAGCCTGGTACCCCTGCCCCCAGACAGGATGAGTGCCTTCACCTCAGGTCCCTCCGTCAGCCCCACGAACGGCTGCTCCGTAGACCCGTTCATAGTACAGCCGGTATTCGCCCGCCTTGATCCGTCGCCACCAGCCCTCGTTCTCCCGGTACCAGGCCACTACAGAAGGCAGCGCGTCGGGCAGGCGTAACTTCGGTTCCCAGCCCAGTTCATCCCTCGCCTTTTTAGCACTCATGGCGTAACGCCTGTCGTGACCAAGCCGATCCGGCACGAAAGTGATCAGCGATTCCGGCTTACCCAGCACTCCCAGAATCGCCCTCACGACCTCGAGATTGGTCATTTCGCAGCCGCCGCTGATGTTGTAAACTTCCCCCGGGCGGCCCCTCTGGATGACCAGGTCGAGTGCCAGAAAGTGGTCTTCGACGTGTATCCAGTCGCGGACGTTCAGGCCGTCGCCATACACGGGCAGGGGCTTGTCTTCCAAAGCATTGGTTATCATGAGGGGTATCAACTTCTCGGGGAACTGGTAGGGGCCGTAGTTATTGGAGCACCTCGTGATGATCACAGGCAAACCATAAGTCCTGTGGTAGGCCTTCACGAGCAGGTCAGCCGCTGCCTTCGACGCAGCATAGGGGCTACTGGGGGCAAGCGGGCTCTCTTCTGAGAACGGCGGGTCATCAGGCCGCAGGGAACCGTACACTTCGTCAGTGGAAACCTGGACGAACAAACCAATGCCGTGGCTTCGGGCAGCTTCGAGCAACACTTGCGTTCCCTTCACGTTTGTCTCGATGAACGGACCAGCATCCAGTATGCTGCGATCCACGTGGGACTCAGCCGCGAAGTTCACAACGACGTCAAACTTGCCCGAAGACATCAACCTGTCCACGAGGCCACGGTCACAGATGTCCCCGCGAACGAAGGCATACTGCGGCGACGCCTGGACATCCGAAAGGTTCTCCAGGTTGCCGGCGTACGTGAGCTTGTCCAGATTGACGACCTGCCAGTCCGGGTGCTGGGCTATCACATAGCGTATGAAGTTGCTCCCTATGAACCCCGCCCCGCCTGTTACCAGCAGCTTCACCCGGCGATGTCCCCCGCTTCCCCTGCGCTCTACTAAATGGATACCGGGGGCGGCCCCGCAGGAGTGGTTCGGGGACCTGCACCAAGGTCCCCCCTTACTACCGGTCAGCCACAATGCACTATTTGCCGCAGCGACTCTACCAACTCACCACTACTTTCCTGCCTGCTGCGGGTGCCATCGAACACCATGCATTGGAGAGCAAGAAGCGACTCCCACAAGGCACCATAGTCTACCCCACTTGCCGTTCCTACCCGCCAGATGCGTGGGTGAGAAGTGGGCAGAACGGACTCACCGTCCCCGAAAAGTTGCTCAGCGATCTTCTCGCCTGGGCGGACACCCGTGAACACTATGGGTATGTCCACCCCCGGCTCGTAGCCGGACAGCCTGATCATGTTCTCCGCCAGGTCGACGATCCGAATGGGCTCGCCCATGTCAAGGGCAAATATCTCCCCGCCCTGCCCAATGGCTCCTGCCTGAATGACCAACTGCACGGCCTCTGGGGTGGTCATGAAGTAGCGCCGCATGTCAGGGTCCGTGACAGTAACCGGCCCACCAGACGCGATTTGCGCCCGGAACACTGGGACGACGCTCCCACGGCTCCCGATGACGTTGCCGAAGCGCACCGCTACGAACCGCGTCTCGTGCATAGTGGTTCCCTCTCCGCTTGGCTGGGAACCGTCGCAGCCAGCCGCAAATTCGGCCACTGTGTCGAGGGCCGGGAACGGATCCCGGGAACTGGTGGCCCCGACGAGCGCTTCTGAACCATGGCCGTTCATGCCGAGGACGATCTTCTCGGCGACCCGCTTGGTCATGCCCATCACGCTGGTCGGGTTGACCGCCTTGTCTGTAGAGATCAGTAAAAACCTCTTGGTGCCGTAGAGCCGGGCCGCTCTTGCCAGGTTTAGGGTGCCAAAAACGTTGGTCTTCACCGCCTCGTCGGGGTGCTCTTCCATGAGGGGCACGTGCTTATGTGCGGCAGCATGGAACACCACCCCCGGCCGGTAGGCGGCGAATACCTGTTCCACCTTGCGACGGTCCCGGATGTCGGCGATGATGATTTTTTTCTGTACCTCGGGGAACTTCAGATCGAGGCTCAGCGCGGTCTCGAAGGCACCATTCTCGTCGTGGTCGAGCAGCAGCAACAGTCCGGGATCAAAGCGAGCCGCCTGCCGGCACAGCTCGGAGCCGATGGACCCGCCGGCTCCCGTCACCAGCACCGTCTCGCCCCGCAGGTAGCCGGCCACCTGGTCCAGGTCGATCTGCACCGGCTCTCGCCCCAGCAAGTCTTCCAGTTCGATCGGACGGATGTGCTGCACCGTCACCCGCCCGTTGAGCAGTTCGTACACGCCCGGGATGGTCTTGATGGCCACCTCTAGACCCTGGCAGCGGCCCACTATCTGCCGCAGGGTCGCAGGCGGAGCAGAGGGAATTGCTACCACCACTTCTTCTATGGCATGCTCATCCACCAAGCGGGCGATCTCTTCCGTGGTCCCCACCACGGGCACACCGTGCAGCCTGAGCCCCAGCTTGCGCCGGTCATCGTCCACCAGGGCCACCGGCTTTAGCCCTGATTCCGGCCGCGACTTGAGCTCTTTCACCACCATGGCCCCGGCCTCGCCTGCCCCCACGATGAGCGCGCGCTTGCGGGGCCGCCCGCGGCCGTCCGTGAAAGCCTCCAGGCGGCGGATCACCCGCCAGGTCAGCCGCATGCCCCCCACCGCCAGGAAGGACAAGACGACCGTCATGACGATGACGCTGCGGGGAAAACCGGGCACCGTGGGGTAGACGTAAATGGATAACAGCATGAAAGCCGTCTGCAGGCCCACCCCCCGCACCACCGCCCACAGTTCCTCGATACTCGCGAACTGCCAGAGACTGTGGTAGAGCCCGCCCAGGTAATAGGCGACCAGAGTACCCAGAGAGTAGGGCAGGCCCAAGGCCAGGTAGGCATCGAGGTATGTATGGGGAATCCGCCACTCAAAGCGGAGGAGTAACCCCGCCAGCAGACACCCATTCACGACCACGAGATCGCAAACAGCCAGGACCAATTGCCTGGCCCGCGGCCACCGCAGGAACGCCATCGTTACCTCCTGGCCCGCCCCACTGTTACTCTCGAAAACTTACCCGCCGCTCCGTTGACCAGCTACAATCAGGCTCCACCGCAACAGACCGGCCGGCCAAAACGGGTCGGAATCAAGCCCGTCCTAAACCTTCACACGAACCATTCACTGGTCAGCGTCACAGTGTTTTCCGTCGCAATTCCGAGGGCTTACGGAGCGGAGGCTCCTACATCCAACGCGCGTTTTCAGGCCCCGAGCGGCAAGAGGCGGTTCAAGCACTCCGACCTCCCGGTCCTTTTCGATCAGGTTCTGACCACCCATCCCGGCAGTGCTTGTCCACACCACGCACGAAATACTGGCAGATCCAGAGCTGACTCAAGAGTGACCCACAGGTTGTGGACCACCAGGTCCCGAGTGTCCAGGTTCCGCTCGAGCTCGTCGAAAGAAGCTGCGCGCTTCCTCAACGCACAGAGCCGCCCGACCGCCCCGTCCAGCGTTGACAGATAGGTTTCAATGCGCTCCAAAGCGAACAGACCTCAGTCAGCATCCTCTACGGCCTTGACGGAGCCGGCGTCAACCTCCACCGGCACTTCCTGCCCCATGATCTCAAGGAGCACCCGCACCCGTTTTCGGCCTGCGGTCGGCTTCTCCAGGATTCCCAGCAGCCCCCGAAATGGCTCTTCGGTGATCTCTACTCTCGTACCGGCGTCTAACTCCTGCCAGGCAGGGCGGCCGCTGCGGAAAACCACGATCCCCGACCCGAGCGACTTTTCCATTATGAGTTCCACCGCGGCGTCGGGGACCGGCACCGGTTCGTCGCCCGTCCCCAGCACCCGCAGCACCCACGGGTTAGAGCGCAGCCGTTGCCACCCGTCAACCCAACCAGGGGTCAGCTGCACGAACAGGTAGCCCGGGAACATCGGTTCCACCCTTTGGCGCACGCCTGATGGTTCATCCGGGGGCCGCCCACGCGACCTCCGCTTCACCCGCCGGGTATCCAGGAACACCAGCCGGGGAAGCAGCACGTCCAACCCGTCTCTCATCAACGTAACTTCCGCGGAAACCTCCTTGGCAGGCCTCGTCTGTACTGCATACCAGGCCGGCACCAGCTCGTCCGGTACCTCCTGCACAACGCACATCTGCCGCAGACCGCACCCACCGCGCCCGCAGCGGACCCCATCCCCCACAAACCACATCCCCAGGACACGCCCGGGTCCGGACGGCAGTCGTACCACGGTACCGACCTGCTCAACCCTCAGCCAGTCCCTGGATTCAGCCAAATCGAGTAAACTCCGCACTCCGCCCTCGCTGCCGTCCTTCCCTCCCGGGCAATACTTCGCCACTTCCGGCCCTTCCCGCCGTTGCCGGGCTCCGGAAACCGGCGTCGCTCATAGCAGTCCCATTCTCCGTGCGGTCCCAAATTCCTTCAGGGGGAAACACTGGTCAACTTACCAATTTCTAACCCCTGGGCGACAACAGTTCCGAGCCACATCAGGCGTGCACGCTACTGCCCCGGGGTTCAGCCCCGGCCGGGTTCGCCGACGAACCCGAGACGGACGGCCAGCGCCGCCAGTTCCGTCCGATTCGAAGCACCCATCATTTGCAGCAGCACGCTGATCTCCCTGTGCACGGTGGAACCGCTCACGCACAACACCTTCGCGATCTCGCGGTCAGACAGCCCCCGGCTCAGGCACTTCATGATCTCTCGCTGCCTGTCGGACAGCTTCGCCCTGATCGCGGCGCCCTGCGACAA
>JBFMCJ010000160.1 GCA_040754675.1 Bacillota bacterium | reverse complement strand
CACCGGCCCGGTGGCCCTGGGCGGGTTTGCCTTTGACCCGATGGGTTCGGCTCGGAGAAGCGGCCCGGGCCGGCCCGGCGGCGCAACAGGCATCTGGTCGGATTTCCCCGATGCGTGGCTCGCGGTTCCCCGCTTCCTGTTGACCCAGGCCCGCGACGAGACCTGGCTGACGGTCAACGTTCGGCTGACCCCCGGATCCGACCCCGCAGAAGAGATTGGCGCTATCGAACTTGACCTGGCCGACTGGCTGGCCCCGCCTGGCCTCTTGGACCCTTTTGAACGCGCCGGTGAGGCGCCGGACCCCACCCCCGGGCTCCTCATCGAGGAAGTCGAGCCCGACCGGTGGAGCGCGCGGGTGCAGGCCCTGGCCCGCGACATCCGGCGTGGGAAGCCGGTCAAGGCGGTGCTGGCACGCCAGGTCAGGCTCCAGGCCCATCGGCCCTTCACGCTGTCCCGGGTGCTGCAGGCCCTGCTGGAAAGCTACCCGAACTGCTCGGTCTTCGCCTTCTGCCGGGGTTCGAGCTGCTTTGTGGGCGCAACCCCCGAGTGGCTGGTGAGGCTCAGGGAGCGCCAGCTCTACTCCATGGCCCTGGCCGGCTCGGCGGCGCGCGGCCTCACGGAGGAGGATGACCGGCACCTGGCGCAGGCTCTGCTGCAAAGCCAGAAGGAACGGACCGAGCACGCCCTTGTCCTGGCCGCCATCCAGGAGGCGCTCCGGGATCTGTGCGAGACGCTCGAACTGCCCTCGGAGCCGGGATTGCTGCACTTACCCACACTTCAGCACCTCTACACGCCCGTGACCGGAAGGATACGAGCAGGTTACACGGTCCTGGACGTCGTTGAACGGCTGCACCCGACGCCGGCCGTGGGCGGCTATCCCCGGGAGGCAGCTCTGCAGTGGCTGGCCGGTCATGAGCAACTGGACCGCGGCTGGTACGCCGGCCCGGTGGGATGGATCGACCCTCAGGGCGGAGGTGAGTTTGCCGTGGCCATCCGGTCGGCCCTGGTGCAAGGCCGGAAGGCATGGTTGTTCGCAGGGTGCGGCATCATGGCGGAGTCGGACCCGGCCCGCGAGTACGAGGAGTCGTGGCTAAAGCTGCAGCCCATGCTGCGGGCCTTGCGCCAGGGGCTACCCGCTCCCGAGGGGTCCGGGCCATGAACGCCCAACAGGCCACGTACCTCTATGTTGAGGCCTTTGTGGACGAACTCGCCCGATCCGGGGTTCGCCACGCCTGCCTGTCGCCGGGTTCGCGCTCTACGCCGCTGGCCCTGATGTTGGCCCGCAACGGCCAGATTCGGGTGTGGACCCACATCGACGAGCGGTCGGCCGCCTTCTTTGCCCTGGGCATGGCCATGGCGCTGCGAGAACCGGTGGCCCTTCTGAGCACGTCAGGCACGGCGGCTGCCAATTTCTATCCGGCGGTCATTGAAGCCCGCTACGGCCGGGTGCCCCTTGTGGTGTTGACCGCTGACCGGCCCCACGAGCTGCGGGACGTGGGCTCGTCCCAGGCCATCGACCAGCTGCGGCTGTACGGGCCGCACGTGAAGTGGTTTGCGGAGATGGCCGTGCCCGAGGCCACGCCGGACATGATTCGCTACGCCCGTACGGTGGCGTGCCGGGCCGTGGCGACGGCCCGGGCCTGTCCGGCGGGCCCGGTTCACCTCAACTTCCCCTTTCGCGAGCCCCTGGTGCCGCAGCCGGTCGAGGCGCCTCTTGCCCCCCGGACGGCCGGCCTGTGGCGGCCCCACGGGCTCGACCCCGACGCCGACAGGCGTCCCTACGTG
This sequence comes from Bacillota bacterium, assembly GCA_040754675.1. Classification (NCBI taxonomy): domain Bacteria; kingdom Bacillati; phylum Bacillota; species Bacillota bacterium. The sequence goes on along the minus strand of JBFMCJ010000160.1, from coordinate 6,461 downwards.
ATCGCCACGCAGGGGGCCCGGATGGTGGCCCCTTCGGCCGCCGCGGCTTTAGCGGAGCAGGTCGCCTCCGCAAAGCGGGGCCTCATCGTGTGCGGGCCCCAGGATGACCCGCAGCTGCCTCGAGCCGTCACGCGCCTGGCGGCCGCCCTGGCATTCCCGGTGCTGGCCGATCCCCTGTCGGGGGTGCGGTGCGGCCATCACGACGGCACCCTGGTCATCGACGGGTACGATGCGTTTTTGCGGGATGCGGGGTTGGCCGATAGCCTCAGGCCCGACCTGGTGCTGCGCGTGGGGGCCATGCCCGTATCCAAGCCGCTGATGCTTTACCTCGATCGCCACCCGACAGCCTTCCAGGTGGTGGTGGATGGGGGAGATGGCTGGCGGGATCCGACCCTGCGGGCCGCCGAGGTCGTGCACGCCGACCCCGTGCCGCTGTTTGAGGAGCTGGCCGCGAGGGTCCGCGGCCCGGTGGCTGACGCAAAGTGGCGCCGGCTGTGGGTCGAGCTCAACACCACAGCCCGGGAGGCGCTTCAGCGGCAGCTCCAGGCGATGGAGGGGCTGTTCGAGGGCCGCGTCTTTGCCGAGCTGGCCAGCCTCCTGCCGGATGGCGCCACGCTGTTCGTGGGCAACAGCATGCCGGTGCGGGACCTGGACGGCTTTTTCCCCGCCTGCCGGCGTGATATCCGTTTCCTGGCCAACCGGGGCGCCAGCGGCATCGACGGCGTGGTCTCCAGTGCCCTGGGAGCGGCCGCGGTGACGCCGGGCCCGCTGGCCCTGGTGATCGGTGACCTCTCCTTTTACCACGACTTGAACGGGCTTCTGGCGGCACGGCGCTTCGGGCTTGACGTGACGGTCATCCTGTTGAACAACGACGGGGGCGGGATTTTCTCTTTCCTGCCCCAGGCCGACCATCCGGAGCATTTCGAAGAGCTGTTCGGTACCCCGCTGGGCATCGACTTTGCGCCGGCGGTCGAGATGTACGGAGGCCGGCTCGTCAGGGCCGGAAGCTGGCAGCAGTTCCAGGTGGCCGTCAGGCAGGCCATGGCGGGAGGCGGGCTGGTGGTGGTGGAGGTGCGCACCGACCGGCGTCGCAACGTGACGCAGCACCGGCAAGCCTGGTCGGCCGTGGCAGAGGCCGTTCGGGCGATGACCCGGTGCGGCTGCAGCTGAAGCGCGCCGCTGGAGGGGGGTGGGGCATGACGCGCGTGGGAGTCAACGGGATCTTCCTCAACGTGGAGGTGGCCGAGGGCCTTCCGATCGCTGCCGCCGAACGGCCGGCCGCTGGCACCTCCGTACACCCGCTGGTCCTGCTGCACGGCTTCACCGGCAGCGCAAAGACGTGGCGGCCTCACTTGAAGGCCTTTGCCCGGCGGGGCCGGGTGATGGCCGTGGACCTGTTGGGCCACGGGCAGTCCGACGCGCCGGCTGACGCGGCCCGTTATTCCATGACGTGGGCGGTCAATGACCTCGTCTTTCTGCTGGACAGGGAAGGCTTCGAGTCGGTGGACCTTCTGGGCTACTCCATGGGTGGCCGGCTTGCGCTGCACCTGGCCCTGAGCGCGCCGCGGCGGATCCGGGCCTTGATTCTGGAAAGCGCCTCGCCTGGCGTCGCCGATCCGGCCGAGCGTGCGGCACGCCGGGCCAGCGACGACCACCTGGCCACCGTCATCGAGCGAGAGGGCGTCGAAGCCTTCGTAACCCGGTGGGAAGCCCAGCCCCTGTTTGAAAGCCAGCTGAGGCTTCCCGAGCAGGTGCGGGCCGGGCTGCGCGCACAACGCCTGCGCAACCGGCCCCACGGCCTCGCCAACAGCCTTCGGGGCATGGGGGCCGGAGCACAGGAACCCTTGTGGGATCGCCTCCCGCAGCTAAAGGCTCCGACGCTGCTGGTGGCAGGGGAGCTGGACCCGAAGTACTGCCGGATCGCCAAGGCCATGGGTTCAAGGATGCCGCAGGCGCGGGTGGCGATCGTACCGGGCGCCGGGCACGCGGTTCACCTGGAGCAGCCGCATGTGTTTGAACGGCTGGTACTGGCGTTCCTCGAGGAATTGGATCGAAGACGGCGTGCATGAGGGGTGATGATGGGCCATGCCGGTAAACTGGAAGCCCACGAGGACGTACACCGACATCCTCTACGAAACGGCCGAGGGGATGGCCAAGATCACCATCAACCGGCCGGAGGTGCGCAACGCCTTCCGGCCCCAGACGGTCATGGAGCTCATGGACGCCTTTGCGGCGGCCCGAGACGACCGCTCCATCGGGGTCGTGATTTTGACCGGGGCCGGCAAGGAGGCGTTCTGCTCGGGCGGCGACCAGCGCTACCGGGGCGAGGGCGGCTACGTGGGTGACGATCACATCCCCCGGCTCAACGTCCTTGACCTGCAGCGGCAGATCCGCACCTTACCGAAGCCCGTCATCGCCATGGTGGCCGGGTACTCCATCGGCGGCGGCAACGTGCTGCAGCTGGTCTGCGACCTGACCATCGCGGCCGACAACGCGATCTTCGGGCAGACCGGCCCTAAGGTGGGCAGCTTTGACGCCGGGTACGGGGCCGCTTTGCTGGCCCGGGTCGTGGGCCAGAAAAAGGCTCGGGAGATCTGGTATTTGTGCCGGCAGTACACGGCCCAGGAGGCCCTGGAGATGGGGCTCGTCAACGCCGTGGTGCCGCTGGACCGGTTGGAAGAGGAGACCGTCCGGTGGGCCAGGGAGATCCTGGCAAAAAGCCCCACGGCCATCCGGGTGCTGAAGGCGGCCTTCAACGCCGACACCGACGGCCTTGCGGGGCTGCAGGAGCTGGCCGGCAATGCCACGCTTCTCTACTACCTGACCGAGGAGTCAAAGGAGGGCCGCAATGCGTTCCTTGAAAAGCGAAAGCCTGACTTCTCCAGGTTCCCCCGTTTCCCGTGAGTCGATGCCGGCCACCGCGCCGGCTAAGGCTGCTTTCACGCCGCTGCGGCCCGGGTCGTGGCGCGCCTGGCTTCTGGCGGCGCGGGTGCCTACCCTGTCGGCGGCGGTGGCTCCGGTCCTGGTGGGCACGGCCGCCGCGGCCTCCGAATCGGGCACGCTGGACGGGCTGGTGTTTGCAGCGACTCTGGCGGCTTCTTTGCTGATCCAGATTGGAACCAACTTCGCCAACGACCTGTACGACTTCCGCAAGGGAGCCGACACCCAACAGCGCCTCGGGCCCGTCCGGGTGACCCAGACGGGGCTGCTCTCGGAGGCGGAGGTGGCAAGGGGCACGCTGGCCGTCTTCGGCCTCGCGGTCCTCCTCGGCGCCTACCTCGCCAGCGTAGGGGGCTGGCCGGTTGTGGTCATAGGGCTGGCCTCCGTCGCGTCCGGGGTGCTGTACACCGCCGGGCCATGGCCGCTGGGCTACCACGGGCTCGGGGACCTGTTCGTCTTCGTCTTTTTCGGCCTGGTAGCCGTATGCGGCACCTACTACCTGCAGGCGGGCACCCTGACGAGGCTTGCCGTTTTGGCCTCGGTGCCGGTGGGTCTCACCGTGACCAACATTCTGGTGGTCAACAACTTGCGAGACATCGAGACCGACCGGGCGTCTGGCAAGCGCACGTTGGCCGTGCGCATCGGCGAGCGGGCGACACGGCTCCAGTACGCGTTCTTTGCCGCCGTCGCCTACGCTATGCCGCTGGTGATGTGGATGGCGGGCGAGACCGGGCCGCTTTTCTGGTTACCGTACCTGACGCTTCCCGTCGCGTGGAGGCTCGCGCGCCGGGTCATGAGCGAGCGAGGCCCCTCCTTGAACGCCGCGCTCAAGGCAACCAGCCGGTTGCACCTGTTGTTGGCAGCGCTGTTGAGCCTGGCCCTGCTCGGGCCACGCGGGTGACCGGGACCATGCCCGACGTGAACTCACCCGTGGCGGGCGGCCCCGCCCTCTCGGCCTCTGACGGCGTGATGCCTGACTGGCTTTCACACCGGGCTGCCTCGGTGGGCAGCCGGCTCGCGGCGGTGGTCGGCACCGAGCGGTGGAGCTTCGCCGACCTTGACCGCCGGGTGACCCGCGCGGCCAGGCGGCTGGCCACGCTCGGCGTGAGGCCGGGAGACAGGGTGGCCCTGCTTTTGACCAACGGCCCTGACTTCGTGGAACTGGTGCATGCCGCCAGCCGCCTGGGGGCGGTCGTGGTGCCCGTCAACGTGCGCCTGGCGGCCGCCGAGGTGGCCTGGCACCTGGCCGACGTGGGGGCCCGGGTCCTGGTCTTTGACGGCCTGACCGCGGACAGCGCCGAAGCCGCCCTGGACAGTGTCTCCGCAAGGCCTGGGGGCGTCTCGGGCGCACGGAACCAGCCCGGTACCGGGCAGGCAGGAGCCGTTTTTGCGCGGCCCGAGTTGATCCCCGTCCATGTAATGGAATTGTCCGCGCTGAGAGAAGCAGAGGACGTCCGGCTGCGGCAGCGCATCCACCTCGACAGCGTGCACTCCATCCTCTACACGTCCGGCACCACCGGCCGGCCCAAGGGCGCCATGCTGACCTACGGTAACCACTGGTGGAACGCCGTGGGTTCCGCTCTCAACCTGGGGCTCCATCCGGAGGACCGCTGGCTGGCCTGCCTGCCGCTCTTCCACGTGGGGGGGCTGTCCATCCTCCTGCGGGGCGTCATCTACGGCATCCCGGTGGTGGTGCACCCCCGCTTCGACCCGGAGGCGGTCAACCGAGCCATTGACGAGGAGGGCATCACTCTCGTCTCCGTGGTGAGCACCATGCTGGCCCGCATGCTGGAGGCCCGGGGCCCTCGCCCGTATCCCCGCAGCCTGCGCTGCGTGCTGGTGGGGGGCGGGCCCGTGCCGAAGCCTCTTCTCGAACGTTGCGTGGAGCTGGGCGTGCCGGTCGTGCAGACCTACGGGTTGACCGAGGCAGCCTCCCAGGTGACCACCCTGGCTCCCGAGCACGCTCGGCGTAAGCTGGGGTCGGCGGGCAGGCCCCTTTTGCCCGTCGAGGTGCAAATCGAAGCGAACGGGCAGCCTGCCGCTCCCGGGCAGCCGGGGGAGATCCTGGTGCGGGGACCCACGGTGAGCCCGGGCTACTTCGGCAAGCCCGGCGCGACCGCGCAGGCAATGAGGGGCGGCTGGTTGCACACGGGAGACCTGGGCTACTTCGATGAGGAAGGCTACCTCTACGTGCTCGACCGGCGGGACGACCTGATCGTCTCCGGCGGCGAAAACATCTACCCGGCCGAGGTGGAGGCGGTGCTCTTGGCGCACCCCGCGGTGGAGGAGGCGGGGGTGGTGGGCCAACCCGATCCCGTTTGGGGCCAGATCCCCGTGGCCGCGGTGAAGCCGAAAGACGGCTGCCACGTCACGGAGGCCGAACTGATCCGCTTCTGTCTGGCGCGCCTGGCTCGCTTCAAGGTTCCCAAACGGGTCTTCGCGGTCGACGCGCTGCCCCGGAATGCGGCCGGCAAACTGGCGCGCCGGGCGCTGCAGGCAAGCCTGCTGGAAAAGCCTTGAGCCATGCCGGCATTCAAAACAAAGCCGGATGGTAAACCGCCGGCGGCCAGCTCACGAGGTCGCACCTCGGGCTCCCGGCGTTCACCCTGCGGATGGTCCGGTGGCGCCAGGCTTGAGGCGAAGGGGTAACCCCGCCACCAAAAGCCACACCTCGTCAGCCCGGGCGGCCATCCGCTGGTTGGCCCGGCCGAGCACGTCCCGAAACAGCCGCCCCGCCGGGTAGGGGGGCACCACACCCAGACCCACCTCGTTGCTCACGATGACCCAGCTCGCGGGGCGAGACCGAAAGAGCGTCTCCAGACCGTCGAGTTCCCGCTCCACCGCCTCTTCGGCGCCCTGAAGCCCGGCACCCTCTCCCAGCGACAGGATGACGTTGCTGACCAGAAGGCTCAAGCAGTCGATGAGAACCGCCCGCTCGTCCCGCCAGACCGCCGCCAGCCGCTCAGCCACCTGGCGGGGCGCCTCTACGGTGGGCCAGTCAGCCGGCCGGTCGCGCCGGTGCCGCCGGATACGTTCGGCCATCTCCTCGTCCAGGGCCTGCGCCGTGGCCACGAAGATGGCGCGGCCGTCTCCCAGCTCACCGGCCAGGCGCTGGGCAAAGGCGCTCTTGCCGCTGCGGGCGCCGCCCAAAACCAGCACCACCCGGCCTGCCTTCACGGCTTGACCCCCACGCAGGCGTACAGAAGCGGCAGGTCGAGGTGACGCCGCAGCCACCCCGCAAGCTGCCCGTAGGGGGTCTCTGAAGCGGGCAACCCTGCGCGAGCGGCCGGCTCACCTGCCGGCCTGGCAGGGCGGCCCGCAAGCCCCCGCCGGCGCCACAGGGCTTCCAGCAGCGCCTGCCTGAGCGCGTCATTGGCCAGAAGGCCGTGGCAGTAGGTGCCGGCCACGCTGTCCTTCAGGCAGCCGTCGATCCTCCGATCCCCTTCCGGCAGGCGCGTCAGTTCAAGCCACGCCTGGCCCTCTGTACCCAGCCGGTCGCTTTGGCCCATGTGGCTCTCGTA
>JBFMCJ010000159.1 GCA_040754675.1 Bacillota bacterium | reverse complement strand
TGCGCCCTGGGCCACCTGTGGCGGCGGGGGAGCCGCGACCGGCTCAAGTGGGGGGTGGCGATGGACCTCGAGGCCAACGCCCTGCTGCGCGAGGCTGGGTTCGCCCTGCCCTCGCGCGCGGTGTACGACCCGGCCTTCGCGGGGCTCGCCGCGGAGGAGATCTACGCGCGCCTGCCCGAGCCGCCCCCCGAACCGCAGCCGTGGGGCGACCACAGCCCCGGTGATCTGCCGGAAGAGCCGTCCGGCGAGGTGTGGGAGCGCTGGCGGGAGATGGTTGCGGCCGCCCTGGCTGCCTGCCGGCAGGGGGACCTGCCTGCGGGGATCGAGGCGCGGCTGCGCGCCGCGCTCGCCCCGCGGGTGAGCTGGCGGGACCTCCTGGCCCGCTACCTGTCCCCGGCCGGGTTCGACTACTCGTGGCCGCCGCCCGACCCGCGCTTTCTGCACGCCGGGCTGTACCTGCCCGGGTTCGGCGGCGAGGCGGTGGAGGAAGCCGTGGTGGCCCTGGACACGTCGGGCTCGGTCACGGAAGGGGAACTGAGCCAGTTCCTGGCCGAGGTTCGGGCCCTGTGGGCCCAGGACGTGGTGGTGCTGCACGTGGTGGACTGCGACGCCGCCACTTACACGTGGCGGACCTTCACGCGCGGGGAGCCGCTACCCGACTTCCCCGTGCGCGGCCGGGGCGGGACCGACTTCCGCCCCGTTTTCGAGGAGGTGCGCCGCCGGGGTATCCTGCCTTCCTGCCTGGTGTTCCTCACCGACGGCGAGGGCAGGTACCCCGAAGCGGCGCCTCCTTACCCCGTGCTGTGGGTGCTGGTGCCCCGCGGCCAGGGCCGGCCCCCGTGGGGGACTGTTGTGAGGATGGTGTGACCGGTGGCCGGGGGAAGGATGAGGTTTGAGGATCGAGGTGGACGTAGCCCAGTTCCGCGCGGCGCTGTCCCGGGCCGCCCGTGCAGCCGCGCCCGCCAGCGTCACCGGGGCGTTGACCGCCGTGCTGATCGAGGCCCGGGAAGGCGGAGCAGTCACGGTGACCGGGACGGACCTGAACGGGTGGCTGTGGGCGGCCTGCCCGGCCGTGGTCGAGGCTCCGGGGGCGGCGCTCGTCCCCGCGCGCGTGGCCGCGGCGCTCTTCGGCAGCCTCGACCGGCGGGAGGCCGTGCTGTCCGCGGCCGGGGGGCTGCTGGAGGTGCGCTGCGGCGGGCGCTACAGCCTGGTGGCGGCCGACCCGGACGGGTTCCCGCGGCCTCCCCGGGCCGGCGGGGAGCCGGTTTCCGCGCCGGGGGGCGTGCTGCGCCGGGCCCTGGAGCAGGTGCTGGTGGCGGTGCCGCGTGACGAGTCCAGCAAGCTCGGTGCGGTGTGCTGGGAGCCCGCGGGGCTGCTGGTGGGCACTGACGCCGTGCGGCTGGCGGTGGCGCCCTGCGTGCCCCCGCCCGGCGGGCAGCGGCTGGTCCTGCCGGTCAGCGCGGCCGCCCTGGGCAGGCTCCTGCCCGACGGAGAGGTGAGCGTGCGGGCCTCCGGGACGGTGGTGGAGCTTTCCTGGGACGCGGGCGGGGCGGTCCTGCGCACCGTGGGCACGGGGTACCCGGACTGGAGGCGCGTGGCCGAGGTGCCGCCGCGCGTCACCGCGCGGGCAGAGCTCGGAGATCTCGCCGCGGCGTTCGAGCGGGTGAAGGCCGCGGCCGGGGAGGAGTTCCCGGCTGCCACGGTCAGGGTTTGCCCGGCTGGCATGGAGGTCACCCTTGCCTCCTCGCGCGGGAAGGCCCGCGAGGAGGTGCCCTGCTCCGCGGACGGTGAGATCTCCGTACGGTTTGACTGCTCGCTGGTGCTGGACGGCCTGGGCGCGCTGGCGCGCTCGGATGTGTCGGAAGTGGTATGGGCGTTCTCGGGCGAGGCGGGCGCCTCGCTCATCTCGGCACCGCAGGAGGGGAGCTACCGCTACGTGCTCCTGCCCCTGCGGCCGCAGTAGGGGGGCGGGTCCGGGCCCGCCTCCCGGCCCCTTTCAAGCCCCATGGCGGCCCGGCGCGGTCGGGCTGCTGCGGGCAAAATGCCGCCCGGGTCGAGGAGGCGGCGGAAGGGGGAGAAGAGCGTGGACGGAAGCGGGAACGGGAAGGCGAAGTCGGCGAGGTCGTGGTTCTGGGTGAGGCACCCGGGTCCGGGCGCCCTGCTGGAGGCGGGCCAGAAGTGCCGGTTCTGCGGCCGCTGGGCCCTGCGCGGGGTGTACTTCTCCGAGGACCTGCCCGGCCCCGACGAGCCGGAGGTGTGCGGCTGCGGCACGCGCATGATGCCCGCGGTGGTGGACCTCGGGCGCCGCGAGCTGGTGGCCGCGGCGGTGTAGAGGGAGGCAGCTGACTGAAAGGAGGAAAAGGCAGTGAAGGCCACCTTTGGCCAGCGGCTGCTGGCCTATCTCATCGACACGGTCCTGGTGGGAGGAGCGATGTCTTTCGCGGCCGGCTTCCTGTCCGGCCTGGGGCTCTTGCCCCCGAAGTGGGTGACGCCGCTGTCGCTGCTCTTGTTCTGGCTCTACATGGTGGGCAGCACCAGGCGGGGCCAGACCTGGGGCAAGAAGGCCCTCAGGATCAAAGTCACTGACGCCGACGGCGGGCGCCCGGGCTGGGGCCGCGCGGTGCTGCGGGAGACCGTGGGCCGGATGGTCTCGGGGCTGGTTTTCTGTCTGGGGTACCTGTGGATGCTGTGGGACCCCGAGCGGCGCTGCTGGCACGACATGATCGCCGGCACGCGCGTGGTGCGCGCTGACTGAACTGATCGCGCGGGGGCACACGCGGGGAGGGCCTGGCCAAGGGCCCTCCCCCGCGTCCCCGGGGGGTGTTTGGCTGTGGGTATAAGCCTGAAGGAACCGGCGACAGGCTCGCGCGTGGAGTATGTGACGTCGGCCGAAGACCTGCGGGAGGCCGTGGCGGGGGCTCGCGCGGCCGGGTGCGTCGGGGTGGACACCGAAACCACCGGACTCGACCCCCGCACGGACAGGCTGCGGCTCGTGCAGGTGGCTGTGCCGGGCCGCGTGTGGGTGGTTGACGCCTGGCAGGTGGGGACGCTGGCGCCACTCGGGGGCCTCTTAGCCGACGCCGGCGTGCGCAAGGTGTTCCACCACGCCGCTTTCGACCTCAAGTTCTTCCGCGCCGCGGGACTGCGCGAGGTGGCCTCCGTGGCCGACACGATGCTGGCGAGCCAGCTCCTCTCTTTCGGCCTGCCCGGCGGCTCCCACACCTTGGCCGCGGCGGTTTCCCGGCACCTGGGCCGCGACCTCGACAAGTCCCTGGGGGCGTCGGACTTCTCCGGAGCGTTGTCGGCGGCCCAGGTGCTCTACGCCGCGCGGGACGCGGCGGTGCTCCTGCCCCTGTGGCAGGTCCTGGAGCGCAAGCTCCGGGAGGCGGGGCTGCTGCGGGCCGCGCGGCTGGAGTTCGGCTGCGCGCCGGCGGTGGCGGACATGGAGTACGCCGGCATCCTGCTCGACCTGGACGCCTGGGAGGAGCTGGGCCTGGAGCTGAGGGCCAGGCGCGACGCCCTGCGCGGGCGCCTGGCTCAGGAGCTGGTGCTGCCCGGCGGCGAGGACCTGTTCGGGGAACGGGCCCCGGCCAACCCCAACTCACCGCAGCAGGTGAAGGCGGCCCTCGAGGGTCTAGGGCTGGAGGTTCCGGACACCCGGGAGTCGACGCTGAAGGCCGTGGCCGGGGACCACCCCGTGGTGCGGGCGCTGCTGGAGTGCCGTGCTCTGGAGAAGCTGATCTCCGCCTTCATCGAGAAGCTGCCCGGCCACGTGAACCCCGCGACGGGCCGCATCCACGCTACCTACGACCAGTGCCGGACGGCTGCCGGCAGGTTCTCCTGCCGCGAGCCCAACGTCCAGCAGGTGCCCCGCGACCCCGCCTTCCGCAAGTGCTTCCGCGCGGAGGAGGGGAACGCGCTCGTCATCTGCGATTACTCGCAGATAGAGCTGCGCATCGCCGCGGCGCTTTCGGGCGACGCCCGGATGCTGGACGCTTACCGGCACGGGCAGGACCTGCACGTGCTGACCGCGGCGATGGTTTCCGGCAAAAATCCGCGGGATGTCTCCAAGGAAGAGCGTCAGAGGGCAAAGGCCTGTAACTTCGGCCTTATCTACGGCATGTCGGCCCGGGGCCTGCAGGCTTACGCCCGCGACAGCTACGGGGTGCACATGTCCCTCGAAGAAGCCGAGGAGTTCCGCCGGCGGTTCTTCGGGGCCTACCGCGGGATCACCGCCTGGCACCGGGCGCAGCGTGGACTCAGGGAGGTGAGAACCCGTTCGGGCAGGCTGCGCCGGTTCGAAGGTGACCCGCCCGCGACGGAGCTTTACAACACTCCCGTCCAGGGTACCGGTGCGGACGTTCTGAAGCGGGCCATGGGCCGGCTGCGGCCGCACCTCGTCAGGCTGGATGCCGACCTCGTGGCGTGCGTGCACGACGAGTTGGTGTGCGAATGCGCTGAGGAACGTGCCCAGGAACTGCTTGAGGTGATGGTGCGCGAGATGGAAGCGGCGGCGGCTGAGTTCGTGCCCGAGGTGCCGGTGGTGGCCGCGGCGCGGTGGGGAGGACCTGGGCGGACAAGTCCTGAGCTGCCGCGAGCGGGCCGGCCGCATGATCGAAACCGAGGTGCCGGTGTCCCACAGGAGGCTACCGCCCCGCGGCAGGCCCCGCGGCGGTGCGGCGACGACCACCTCTCGCGGTACGCGGTGCCGCGTCCGCTCCGTGCCGGGGTCGCTGCGGAGAGATGATCTGCGCGGGGCTCCCCGCCCCGCTCTCGAGCAGCTTGCTGAGGTGCTGGCCCAGACCAGGGGGAGGTGTAATGGAGTGGAGGAGCAGGTCAAAGAGCGCGTCCGGCGGTACCTGGAGGAGCAGGGGTGTCGGGTGGTGGCGGAGGATTACGCCCTCGAACGCTGGGGGAAGATCGACTTCGTGGTCCGCGACGGCCCGATCCTGGCGTTCGTGGTGGTGCGGAAGCCCGAGCGCGCCCGCGTGACGCGCGAGCAACTCGAAAGCCTTGCCCGCGTGGCCGCGAGCTTCCTGGGTGAGCGTGGCTGGTGGCATTTCGTCTGCCGCTTCGACGTGGCGGTCATCTCGGGTGACCCGCCTGCCGTCGAAATCAAGAAGGACGTGGGATAGCGTGGGTGCGCCGCCGCGGCGACTTTCTGCCCCGGGCGGCCCCCGCGGGGACCGCCCGGTTCCGATCCGTACGAGCATCGGCGTGGTGGAAGTTCTGTCCCGCGGCGAGCAGGTTGCCGCCGTGCGGCGGGCGCGGCTGGTACGTGGTGGGGGACATTCCGGACGCCTAGCGGGACTGCTTCGATGACCTGCCCGTGGCCGCGGGGCCGTTTGAGTCCCGGGCGGCCTCCCGGGAGTGGCGGCTTGAGGAATACGAGGGGGGAGAAGGTATTGAGCACGTACTTTGTGCGCTTCCGTCTCCGTGCGGCAGACGTTACGCCGGAACTCGAAGCCCTCATCAAGGCCCACGGACCCTACGGCGAGGGCGCCGGCTTCACCCGCGACGGCTTTTACGAGGTTGCAGACGCGGACGACGCCCACGCCGGCCTGGAAGACGAACTGGTGCGGCGCGGCGTTCCGTTCGACCGGGTACTGGAGACCGACGATTGCGAGCTGGTCAGGGAGGAACGGCGCTTCCGGCCGGCTGCGGGGGGCGACGGGGTTGCCGACGCCCGGGTGAGCCTGGTGGGCGGCGAGGCGTTCGTGCCCACGTCGGCCTTGCGGAAGCTCCTGGACCGTGAGCCCGAGTCGCTGCGGGCCGAACTGGCCGCGCTGCTGCAGGTGGTGGAACCCGTGCTGCCCCTCGACCGGGGTGGGTGTTTGTAAGGAGGGATCAGAGCTTGCCGTATGTTTGCCCGAAATGCGGCCAGTGCGACCTGGGCTTTACGGAAATCTTGACGCACTGCATGGTCACGAGAACGGTGGACAACGAGCTTCAGCACGTGGGCACCGAGGATTGGGAGCGCACGGGGAATACCACCTCCGAGTACATCTGCCCGCTCTGCCGCTTCCGGGCGGGCAGGGGCGGGCTGAACCTGAAGTAGCCTTTCAGAGAGCCGGGAGCCGCAATCTCCCGGCTTCCTTTTTGCCCCATATGGCGGCCCGGACCGCGGAGTCCGCCGGGGATACATTTTCCCCCTCGCGCGGCGAGAGGGAAAGGAGGGAGGTCGTTGGATGAAACCGACGCGCAGGTCAACTGCCCACAGGCTGCTGGGCAGCCTGTGGCCGAAGCTGAGTGCCGGGGACCTGCCCCGACAGGTCGTCAGCCGGGACGGGATGCACAGGGGCGTCGTGACCGGCCGCACCTGGCAGTGCCAGGTGGAGGGCTGCCGGGGTACCCGCATCGAGGTGCGCTGGCCCGACGGGACTACCACCCGGCCGTGCAGTGCAGGGATGCGGGCTGTGGACCCCGACACATGGCGAATCTGGTAGGCAGGCAGGTAGCGGCAATGGGTCGGGTGGTCGCGGTCGACCTCTGCAACACGGTGGCGGCGGTGAATGCCGCTATCGCGGCCTGCCTGGGCCTGGGGGCCGGGTGGGTGTGGGAGACATACAGCCTTGAGCCGGCGGGTATCCGCGACGCCGAGGCCTGGTTCCGGGGACATCCTGAGGTGTTTGCCGAGGCGGAACCGGTGCCAGGAGCCGCAGAGGCGCTGGACGGGCTGGCCGCTGCGGGCTGGGAGATCGTGTACCTCACCGCTCGGCCGGAGTGGGCCCGGGGGTTGAGTGTGGAGTGGCTGAGGAGGCGCGGGTTCCCCCAGGGCCGGCTGGTGATGACCCAGGACAAGGCCGCGGCCTGCACCGTCTTGGGGATCAGCGCCGCGGTGGAAGACTCGCCGGAGCAGATTCGCGCGTTGTCCCGCGTCGTGCCTGTATACGCGCCGGCGCAGCCCTACAACGGGTCGCCCCTCGGGTGGTGGGAGATCGTCCGGATGCTCGAGCGCAGGTTCCCGCGGACTGACGAAGGCGCCGCTGGGAGGAGGTGGACGCGGTGAAGGAGCACACGGAGGAAGTTAGCTTGGCGGTGCGCCAGGAATTCTGGCGCGTCCTGGACGAGCCTGTGGACGAGGTCCTGGTGGACCGCGCGGTCCGGGATGTCCTTGAGTGCTCGGGACTGGGCGCGGGAGAGCACAGGTGGAGTCACGACGATGTGACCCTGGCCGTCCGGCGGGTGCTGCTGGACGGGGCACGCGAGCTGGCTCTCCGGCTGCGCGCCGGGCGGCAGTAGCGCCGGAGGTGGTAGCCCGTGTTCTGGGACATTGTCCAGCCGTATCTCGACCGGGGACTGGTCTCCTGTCAGCGTCACCCGGACTGGCCCGACCTGGCCATCTTCAACTACACGCCCAAGTGCGAGCTTGGGCGTCACTGGGACAACGTGACGCGGATCTGCCGGGGCCTCGTGGTCGACCTGGCACAGGACCGCGTGGTCGCCAGGCCGTTTCCCAAGTTTTTCGGGCTGTGGGAGCTGCCGGCTCTCGGTATCAACCTGCCGCCCGGGGATCCCGAGGTGACCGTCAAGCTCGACGGTGTCCTGGGCATCTCGTATCGCACGCCGGACGGGGCGCTGCGCTGGGCCACCAGGGGCTCGTTCGTGTCGCCGCAGTCAAAGGTGGCGGAGCGCATGTGGGAGGGGCGGCGGCTCCCGCCGCCCGGGCTCACCCTGCTCTGCGAGATCATTCACCCGGAGACGCGGGTGGTGGTCCCGTACGACTTTGAAGACCTTGTCCTCATCGGCGCGGTGGAGACCGAGACCGGTTGCGATCTGGACTGGGAGGAGCTCGCGCGGGTGGCGCGTGATGTCGGGCTCCGCGTGGTGGAGCGGGTGCCGCTGGACCTTGAAGGGGCGGTGGCCCGGGCTGAGAAAATGCACGCGGGCTCGGGGGAGGGCTTTGTCCTGCGCTGGCGGGGCGGCTTCAGGGTCAAGGTGAAGGCCCGCGACTACGTCGAGGCGCACCGGGTGCTACTGAGGCTAGAGTCACAGCGCAACCTGGCCGAGGCCTGGGAGCGCGGCGAGGTGTGGCCCTTGCTCGAGAAGCTGCCGGACGGTGCGGCTCTGGCTGCCCGCGTAGCGGAGCTTGACCGCCTGCTTCGGCAGGTACTGGACACCTGCGCGGCTTTCTTCGAGGCCAGGCGCAACCTGTCCCCGAAAGAGTACGCTCTGCAGGTACAGACGCAGCTGCCGGCATGGCTCTGGCCGGTGGCCTTCGCGGCCAGGCGGGGCGTGGCAGGGGCGGAAGCCGTAGCCAGGCGGGCTGCGGCGAGGAGGTGGTTG
>JBFMCJ010000158.1 GCA_040754675.1 Bacillota bacterium | reverse complement strand
CCGCCGCCTCCACCGTGTCACCCTCCTGCAGCCGGCCCTCTTCGATCCGCACCCGGTGAACGATGACCCCGGCCAGCGGCCGCTGCACGTCGAGCACGGAAGCTCGCCCACCCGACCAGGCGAGCCGCCCTGTGTCGGCCACCTGCCCGCCTCCCTCGGGGTAGAAGGGCGTCCGGTCCAGCACCACCAGCGCATCGGTGCCTTGCTCCGCCCACGAGACCCGCTCGGAACCCTGCAGCACCGCCTCCACACGGGCCGTGGCCGTTCCCTGCCCGTATCCGACGAACTCGGATCGCAACCTCGTGAGCGCCTCACCCAGCTCCTCTGTCCCGGTGCCGAGGTAGCCATAGGCCCGCCGGGCAGCCCGGGCCCGCTCCCGCTGGGCCTCCAGCGCCGCGGCGAAGCCGTCCTCGTCCACGGTCACGCCCTTTTCGGCCGCGATCTCACGGGTCAGCTCCAGCGGGAAACCGTACGTGTCATACAGCCGGAAGGCGTGGTCGCCGCTCAGCTTGCGGCCCCGCTGGACCGTTTCCAGCATATCCCCCAGTACGTCCAGCCCCGCCTCGAGGGTCTGCAAAAAGCGGTGCTCTTCAACCTCCAGCACCCGGAGGATGAGGTCGCGGCGCTGGACGAGTTCGGGGTAGGCGTGCCCCATGGCTGAGATGACGCCGTTGGCAAGTGCCTTCCAGAAGGGGCGGCGCACCCCCGCCAGCCACGCGTGGCGGCTCGCCCGGCGGATGAGGCGCCGCATCACGTACCCGCGGCCCTCGTTGCCCGGCATGATGCCGTCCATGGCCATGAACGTGGCGCTGCGCCCGTGGTCCACCATGATGCGCGCGGCGCGATCCGTGGTCTCCTCCTGCCCGTAGGGCCGCCCCAGGATGGCGCCCGCGCCGTCCAGGATCTTCCCCACCTCGTCGGTCTCGAAGATGGTTTCGACGCCCTGCAAGATGGCCAGCATCCGCTCCAGGCCCATGCCGGTGTCGATGCCGGTGCGCTTCAGGGGGTGATACTGCCCCTGCTCGTCCTTGTGGAACTGGATGAAGACGAGATTCCAGAACTCCAGGAACCGCCCGCAGTCACACCCCGGCTTGCAGGTGGGCTTGCCGCAGCCGTACTCGGGCCCTCGATCGATGTGGATCTCGGACGAGGGGCCGCACGGCCCCACCCCGATCTCCCAGAAGTTGTCCTCCTTACCGAGCCGTACGATCCGCTCGGCGGGAAGCCCGACTCGCTCCCGCCAGATGGCGAACGCCTCGTCGTCGTCCTGGTAGATGCTGGCCCACAGAAGCTCCGGGTCGATCTCAAGCACCCGGGTGACGAACTCCCAGCCCCACTCGATGGCCTCTTTTTTGAAGTAGTCGCCGAACGAGAAGTTGCCCAGCATCTCGAAGAACGTGCCGTGCCGGGCTGTGATGCCCACCCGCTCGATGTCGGCCGTGCGAACACACCGCTGGCACGTGGTAACCCGGGGGTGGGGCGGCTCAGCCCTGCCGAGGAAGTACGGCTTGAACTGCACCATGCCCGCCCCGGTCAGGAGCAGGGTGGGATCGCCCTTGGGAATCAGCGACGAGCCGGGAAGCCGAACGTGCCCCTTGCTCTCGAAGAAGCTCAGGTAGGCTTCCCGCAGCTCGCTTGCGGTCAGTCTGCGCATGGTCGGGAGATGCTTTGTGGCCTCCTCGCCGGGCCAGGAGAATCACCTAAAGGGTATAGGAGCCTCCAGAGGTTGTCAACGTGGGCTTTTCTAGCCTTGTGGAAGCGGCGAGGGCCCCCCTTCCGCGGCGGGCGTGCCGGGTTCGGGGGCGCGGGCGGGAACGTCTGCGCGGGCCGGTGCCGTCTCCTCTGCGCCGCTCCCACGGCCCCCCATGAAGAAGCGCAGGACGTCGCGCGCCACCGACGTCGCCGGCACGGCCACCAGCATGCCGATCACGCCGGCCAGTTCGGCGCCCGTCAGCACCGCCCCGATCACCACCAGGGGGTGCAGCCCCGCCGACCGGCTCATCACCTTGGGCTGCAGCCACGCCCCCTCAAGCTGATTGGCGGCCACCAGCAGCCCCGCGGCCCACAGCGCGGTCATGGGGCCCTTCGCCAACGAGAGCGCCACGATGGGAACGCCGGCCGCCACCGGGCCGAAGTACGGCACGATGTCGAGAAGCCCGGTCACGAGCCCCAGCAGCAGGGCGTAGGGAACCTTCAGCACCATCAAGCCCACCGCCACCAGCGCCCCCACCGACATGGAGACGATGAGCTGCCCCCGGATGACGGACGCCAGGGTGTTGTCGATGTTGAGCGCAAGGTCGACCACGTGCCGGCGGTGACAGGGTGGGACGAGCGCCAGGATGCCCCGGGCCAGCCGTTCCCGGTCCTTCAGGATGTAGTAGGCGAGGACGGGGGTGAGCACGAGGTTCAGCGCGTGGGAGACCGTCGCGACCAGCAGGCCCCCTACCCGGGCGGCGAGCGCCTCCAGCAGGCGTTCGACCTGACCGACCAAGGCATCTGCGGCCCGGGACACCACCGGGGGCAGGGAGTCGAAGCGCAGGCGCTGGGACCACTGCCGCACCATGGCATCCCACTGCTCGCGCTGGGCGGGAAGCTGGCGCGCCAGGTTGTCGACCTCCGCCGAGATGGAGGGCACGACGCTGACCCACAAGAGCGCGACGAGAAGCCCCAGGGCCAGGTACACCGTAAGGATGGCCGCGCCGCGCGGGACCTGTCGCCTCTCCAGGAGGGTCACCAGGGGCTCCAGCAGGTACGCCAGCACCAGGGCCAGCACGAACGGCGTCACCACGGCCCTGAGCCGCCACAACACGAGAAGCCCGGCGGCGGCGGCAACAAGGCCTACCACATATCGAAAGCGCTGTTCGCTCAACAAAAAGGCACCGCGTTCGCGCACACGGCCGGAACGCGGCGCTCTCCCCCTTCCCCGGATGGGCCGACGTCTTCAGGCCTTTCGCCCGAGCAGCGCCAGCGTGGCGTCCACGGCGGCACGCCCGGCGTCAAGCACAAGCTGCAACCGGGAAGCCCTGGGCTCCCGCAGCGCCTCCTCCGCCGCCTCCCCCAGCGCGGCCCGCCTCAGCCTGCGCAACCGTACGTTTTCTCCGTTCCTGCGGCGCTGCCCCGACCCGCTCAGGTACAGCGCCAGGAACGCCCCCAAGAAGCCACCCCAAAGCAGTCCTCGCACAAAACGCCGCATGGCCGTGACTTTTCGCCCGCCTCCCCATCGGCTCACTTCGAGGCCGACGCTTCGACAGGCGTAGTATGCGCGGCGCTCTCGACCGCCTTGAGCGCCCTGGATATGATCGCGCCCCCCACCACCACGTCGTCGCGGTACCAGACCACCGACTGGCCCGGGGTGACGGCCCACTGGGGGCTGTCGAACAGGCACCGGACCCGGCTTTTAGGATCCGGGGCGTCCACCGGCTCAATGATCGCCGCGGCGTCCGCCGCCGTCCGGCGGATGCGGGCCTCGACCCGCATCGGGCCGTAAAGCCCGGGCACCGCAATCCAGTTGACCCCGCTGGCCTCCAGCCCCCACGCCTCCGCCTCGGTTCGCTCTCCCACAACCACTCGCCGGCGCACCGGATCGATGTCGACCACGTACAGCGGCCTCCCGGCCGCAAGCCCCAGCCCCTTGCGCTGCCCCACGGTGAAAAACGCCACGCCGTCGTGCTCCCCGAGCACGCGCCCGGAGGTGTCCACGATCTCGCCCGGCTGCCTGGCCTCGGGAGCGTTCTCGAGCAGGTAGCGGCGGTAGTCGCCGTCCGGGATGAAGCAGATCTCCTGGCTCTCGGGCTTGGACGCCACCGGCAAACGCAGGGCCCTGGCAAGCTCGCGCACCTCTTCCTTCGTGTACGGCGCAAGCGGAAACAGCACACGCTGGAGTTGCGCCTGGGTCAGCGGCCAAAGGGCGTACGTCTGGTCCTTGCGGCGGTCTTTCGGCCGAAGCAAAAGGTAGCGACCGCTCTGCGGGTCCTGCTCGACCCGGGCATAGTGTCCCGTGGCCAGCGCCTGCGCCCCGAGCTGTACCGCCCGGTCCGCGAGCGCCCCAAACTTCACCCGCTCGTTGCACCAGACGCACGGGTTGGGCGTCCGGCCCTGGAGGTACGCCCGCGTGAACGGCCCGATGACGCTTTCGGCGAAGACGTCCTGGAAGTTGAAGACGTAGTAGGCAATCCCCAGCCGGTCGGCCACACGCCGCGCGTCAGTCACTGCGTCCAGGGAGCAGCAGCCCACGTGGCGTCCCGGCGGCTTCATCCCCTCCGGCCAGATCTGCAGGGTCACGCCGATGACGTCGAAGCCCTCCCGCACCAGGAGCGCCGCCGCCACGGAGCTGTCCACCCCGCCGCTCATCGCCACCACCACACGGGGCCGGGCGCTCACGGCTTGTTCACCCCGGCGGCCGCCGCTCTGTCCCCGGCCTCGCGCAGCCGCCTCACGGCGCCTGCGATGCGCTCCGAAGCCTCGTTTATCTCGTCGGGAGTGTTGAACGGCCCGATGCTGACCCGGATCGAGCTCCGGACACGCCCTTCGGGCAGGCCCATGGCCCGCAGCACGTGCGAAGGCACGAGCGACCCCGCCGTGCACGCCGCACCGTACGAGCAGGCAACCCCGTTCATGTCGAGTTCCACCAGGAGCGTCTCGGCCTCCACGCCCGGTACGTACAGGCTAACCAGGCCGGGCACCCGGGGAGCGCCGGCGCCGTTCACCTCGAGCCCGGCCACCTCCCGGAAAAGCCGGGAGAGCAAGCGCTCTTCCAGCGCGCGCTTGTGGGCCTCGATGGCCTCCCGGCTCTCCCTGGCCCACGAAAGCGCCGCCGCCATGCCTGCGATGCCCGCCACGTTCTCCGTGCCGGGGCGCAGCATGCGCTCCTGGCCCCCGCCGAACAGGATGGGATCGAACGGAACGCCTCGCTCCACGTAAAGCAGGCCGGCCCCCTTGGGCCCGCCGAACTTGTGCGCCGAAAGCGCCATGACCTGGCAGCCCAGGCGCCTCACGTCGAGGGCCTCGCAAAACGGCCCCTGAACGGCGTCTGTCAGCATGAGGGCTCCGGCCCGCCGCGCCACCTCGGCGATCTGCGCAACCGGCTGAAGGGTGCCGACCTCGTTGTTGGCCAGCATCACCGCCACCACGGCGGGCCGCGCGCCCCTCGCGGCCAGCCGGTCCAGGGCGTATGCCACGGCGTCTGGCGTCACGACCCCGCGTCCGTCGCAAGCGGCACGCTCGACCGCGAAGCCCTCTTCCTCCAGGTGGGCCGCTGCCTCCAGGACGGCATGGTGCTCGATGCTGCTGACCACCACGCCGTGCCGGCCCTGCTCGCGGCGCATCGCGCGGGCCGCGCCGATCAGGCCCAGGTTGGCGGACTCCGTGCCCCCCGAGGTGAACAGGATCTCGCCGGGCGATGCACCGAGAAGCTCGGCGGCGGTCTCCCTCGATTCGTCAATGAGCCTTCGAACGCTCTGCCCCGGGCGGTGGGGGCTCGACGGGTTGGCGGCGTCCAGGCCGCGGGCGATGACCTCGAGCATGGCCGACCGGGCCTGCTCGCACATCGGCATGCTGGCCGCATTGTCGAGGTAAATCACCTCGCCCACCACCCTGGAAACACCCCCTGTTCGGCGCCCGAAAGGCACCTCTCTACAGTACCACGTAGCTTTTCACCGTGTCAAAAGAAGATCCCCGGAATGGCGCGGTTTACCGCGCCTGGTCGGGCGCGCGAGGCGGGCCGGCCTTGCTCGGCTTTTGCCGTTTCAGCAAGCCCTCAAACAGGTGGGGTTCGGCGCCCTGGTCGCCGGGGTGGTAGTAGCGGCGGCCTTTGAGCGCTTCGGGAAGATAGAGTTGTTGCACCCAGTGCTGCGGGAAATCGTGGGGATACAAGTAGCCCTGCCCATGCCCTGCCGCCTCGGCGTCCCGGTTCGCGTCCTTGAGGTGATCCGGAACCGAAAACTGCCCGTGCTCCTCCAGGTCGGCCAGCGCCGAAAAGTAAGCCCCCGTCGAGTTGCTCTTGGGGGCAAGCGCGAGGTAGAGCGTCGCCAGCGCCAGGTGGTACTGAGCCTCGGGCAGCCCGACCCACTCCAGCGCCCGCGCGCAGGCCGCGGTCACCACGATCGCCTGCGGGTCGGCCAGCCCCACGTCCTCGGCCGCCAGGATCAGCAACCGGCGCATGATGAACCGGGGGTCCTCCCCGGCGCGCACCATTTTCGCGAGCCAGAACAGCGCCGCGTCGGGATCCGATCCCCTCACCGACTTGATGAACGCCGAGATGGTGTCGTAGTGCTCGTCGCCCGTACGATCGTAGCGGGGCGAACGCCGCTGCATGGCCTGGCGGGCTGCCTCGAGGTCGACGACAACGGCCTGCTCCGCCACGCCCGCGGCTGCCGCCGAGTCGACGGCCAGCTCCAGGGCGTTGAGCGCGCTACGGGCATCCCCCTCGGCGGACAGGGCCAGGTACTCCAGGGCCTCGGGCGAGAGGCGCACGGTGAGCCGGCCCAGGCCCCTCTCCCGGTCTTTAAGGGCGCGCTCCAGGATCTGCCGGATATGGGCGGGCTCCAGTGGGTTGAGCCGGAAGACGCGAGCGCGGGAGAGAAGCGGGCCCACCACCTCAAAGAAGGGGTTTTCCGTGGTGGCGCCGATGAGGGTGATGGTGCCGTCCTCCACGTGCGGGAGCAGGGCGTCTTGCTGGGCCCGGTTGAAGCGATGAATCTCGTCGATGAAGAGGATCGTCCTGCGGCCCGCCGCCCGGCGACGCCTGGCCTCCGCCACGACCCGCCGGATATCGGCCACGCCCGCCAGCACCGCGCTCAGCGTCTCGAAGTGGGCGCGGGTGCTTTCTGCGATGACCTGAGCCAGGCTGGTCTTGCCGCTTCCCGGAGGCCCCCACAGGATGATGGAGTGGTGGAGGCGGTCCGCCTCGATGGCGCGCCGTAGCGGCGTGCCGGGTCCGATGATGCTCTCCTGGCCCACCAGTTCATCGAGGGTCCGGGGCCTCATGCGGGCGGCAAGCGGCTGGCGCCGGGCCTCGGGGTCCGGCGCCGCGCCCCCGAACAGATCAGGCTGGCCCTGATGGTCTTTGGTCAAAGGCGTGGATACATCCCACACCGGGCCTCAACTAAAAGCCCCGCCGTGCCGCTAAGGCTACCCGTTGATGAACCCGGTGCTCAAGGAAGGTGGGTGCCCTCCTGCGGACTTCAGGGCTACTGCCCGGCCCATCCGGGAGAGGCAGCCTGCCCGCCACCCGCAGAGCCCGAGCTCCCTCTGTGATGGTGTTGGCTCATCACAATAGGTAGCTTCACCACGAACACGGCAGGGATTACCGGCAACTCTCGCCTTTCTCAGGCCGGCCTCATCATATCACAGCCGCGAAAGCGCCAGCAAGGTAAGTTCGCATGACGCACGGGCTCGATTTTCATGCCACCGGGGCGGTCGTGCGGATGTGCAGTTCCCGCAACTGCCGGTCCGAGATGGGGGCCGGCGCGCCCGTCAGCGGACACGTGGCCTGCGCCGTCTTCGGGAACGCGATGACGTCCCGGATGGTGCTTCGCCCGGCAAGCATCATCACCAGGCGGTCGAGCCCCAGCGCGATCCCTCCATGCGGAGGCGGACCGTACTCGAACGCCTCCAGCAGGAAGCCGAACTGCCGCCGGGCCTCCTCCGGCTCCAGCCCCAGCACGGCAAAAACCCGCTCCTGGATCTGACGGTCGTGGATGCGGATGCTCCCCCCGCCCAGCTCCGTGCCGTTGAGCACCAGGTCGTACGCTCGCGCTCGCACCCGGCCCGGGTCCTTTTCGAGCAGATCCAGGTCGTCGGGGCGTGGCGAGGTGAAGGGGTGGTGGCGGGCCTGCCAGCGCCGTTCCTCGGCGGAGTACTCCAGCAGCGGGAAGTCCACCACCCACAGAAACTCCCAGCGGCCTGTCGCGACGGCCCCGTGCTGCTCGGCGATCTCGAGCCGCAGCCTCCCGAGGGCTGTGGCCGCCGCCTCCTCTTGGTCGGCGATCAAGACCAGAAGCCCCGCGGACTCCTCGCGCGCCAGCCCGAGAAGGCCCTGCTTCTCCGCGTTGCCCAGGTGCCGCGCGATGGGGGAGCGCAGTTCCTCGCCGTCCACGACGGCCCAAACGATCCCCCGGACCCCGAGCTGGGGCGCGCGTTCCACCATCTCGTCCAGTTCGCGGCGGGAGACCTGGATGCCGGACGGCATCGCCAGCGCCTTGACGCGGCGGCCCGCCGCGGCCGCTTCGGCAAAGATGCGGTAAGGGCTGGCCCTGAAGAGTTCGGTCACGTCGCGAACGCGGCCGGGAGCGCGCAGGTCGGGCTTGTCGGACCCGTACTGCGCCATCGCCTC
>JBFMCJ010000157.1 GCA_040754675.1 Bacillota bacterium | reverse complement strand
GGAAGTCTGCTGCCAAGGAGCCTGCCACCCTGTGCGGGGGGCCCACCACGACAGGTATCTGGCTTACGCCGGTACCGGGAGGGGCGCATCCTCGGCCCGTTCGAGCATCGCAGGGGCGAGCTGCTCCGTCACTGGCCCGCAGCGGGACGGGCGAAAGCAATAGCGCGCAGCGTTCGGAACTGGTCGAGCCTCACGCTGTAGGGCACGGTGCTGCGGCTTGAGGGATTGGCGGCGGCGAACTCCAGCACGCCCGGCACGGTCTGCCTCTCCTGCAGCCCCCACTGCACGGCGGCGCCGCGGCCCAGGCCCGCATACGCCCGGTACACGTTGAGCCCCAGCAGGGCCACCACCCGGGGACGAAAGCGCGCGGCCTTCTCTCTCAGCGTTGCGCCTCCGGCCACAAGCTCCTCCCAGGAGAGGTCGGTCTCGCCCCGGGAGGCCCGGCTCACCACGTTGGTGATGCCGATGCCGTGGCGCAAAAGCTCCCTTTCCCGGTCGGGTGAGAGCCGCTCGGGCGTGAAGCCCGCCTCATGCAGCAACCTCCAGAAGTGGTTGGCGGGGCCTGCGAAGTGATGGCCCCGGGCGGCGCTCCACCGCCCCGGGTTGAGGCCGACGAAGAGGACAGCCAGCCCGGATCCGATGACGTCCGCCACTGTGAGGGCCTCCCACCGGACTCTGCGAAGCTCCTGGAGGACCGGCATGGCGCGGAGGTCCTCCTCGGTGAGGCGGCCCCAGTCGATGCCGGCCGGCTTGGGGTAGGGGGTGTGGGTCTCGATGGCCTCATCCGGGGTCACGACAAAGTCAACGGACAGGTCGTGGGGTTCCGCGGGAAGTTCATCGACGATTTGGACCGGGTGCACGGTGGTGGCGACGGGAATCTCCCCGTGGCCCAGTTCCCGGAGAATGGCGTACTCCAGATCGCTGTAGCCCTCGCCCTTGCCGGAGCGGGCACCCCGGCGGGTGACGGCCACCGACCCGGCCACCACCAGGTCGAGCCCCTCGAAGCCGCTGCCGGCAGCGCCGAGCCGTACCTCGACGCCGTAGCGCCGGCAATACTGGATGGTGACGGCCTTGCGGATTTCGTCAGGCGGCACGTCCTCGGGCCGCAGCCGGACGAAGGCACCGCGCAGCCGCGGCGAAGGGATGTACAGCACCTTCCCGTCGCGCAGCGCCATGGCGCGCACGGGCAGCTGGGGGGCGTCGGGGTTCACCTTCACCGCCCGGGCCCGCTGGTAGACGGGAAGAGCCCTCAGCCGCTCGGCCGCCGCTTCAGCGCCCCGGAAGTTGGGGATGCGGCCGTCGATGGGGAAGGGGAACCGGGCAGCGCCGGCCTCCTTCAGGCGCTCGTAGGCGATCTTGCGGACCTCATCCTTCGAAATCACGCCGATGCCTCCCCGGCGGGGTCAAGGGTCGCGAGTATCCGCACAGAGTATGACATAGGGCTCATTTTGACGGTCGTCGGATCGGGGCCGACGGCAGGAAGGTAGGTTAGCGAGGCCGGGCGCTCCGCAGGAAACGGACGCCGGATACCGAACCCTGTTGCCACCATCGAAAGGGGGCAATCCCCATGCGCCGGCTCCATGCCTTCCTGTTCGTGACGGACATGCGGCGGTCGCTCGATTTCTACCAAACCGTCCTTCGGGCCGAGCCCGCATACCAGTCGGACCACTGGAGCGAGTTCCGGGTCGGTGACGCACGCCTCGGCCTGCACCGGTGGGGTGGCGCTTCGGCGCCGCCTTCCACGGGGATCAAGCTGTTCTTTGAGGTCGACGACCTCGACGTAGAAAAGCGCCGTCTCGAACAGGCAGGCATACGCATCCGGGGGGATATCCAGGAGCTGCCCGGCGTGGGCCGCGACCTGGACTTCGAGGATCCGGACGGTCACGTCCTTCAGCTGTGGCAACCGGCGGGCCGCTGACTGCGAACACCTCCCCTGCGAGGCGGCTGCTGGCGGCGTCCGGCTGGAAGATTTTCCTGCCGGCGCCCAGAGGCTCCGGCGCTTTTCAGGGGGAACCAACGGACCGGACCCTCGACGAAAGCGCGAGAGGAGGAGCGAGGTGCTGGCATTTGGGGGAGACTACGAACCCGCACCCCGGCCGCCGATCGACTGGCAGCAGCAGCTTCGCCGTTGGACGTCGGGGAGAAGGCTCACGCCGCTTCTTATCGTCGCGGCCGCGATCTGGCTTGCGTCGGGCATCTACGTCGTTGGCCCGGGTGAGGTGGGGGTCGTGTTGCGGTTCGGACGGGAGGTGGGGCAGACCGAGCCGGGCCTGCACTACCGCCTGCCATGGCCCATCCAGACCCATTTCGTTGTCGACGTGCGGTCGGTTCGGAGCGCCGAGATTGGCTACCGGTCCGCGCCCGGCGTGCCGGCCGTTGGGGCCGGCCGCGTGCAGCGGGTTCCGGCGGAGGCGCTGATGCTGACGGGCGACGAGAACATCGTCGAGGTCCAGCTGTTCGTCCAGTACGTGGTGCAGGACCCGTCCCAGTTTCTCTTCCGGGCGAGGGACCCCGAAGGGACGTTGCGCGCCGCCGCCGAGGTCGCGCTGCGCGGCGTGGTGGGCCGCAACACCATCGACTACACCATGACCGAGGGTCGGGTGGACGTGCAGGACCAGGTGCGCGACTACCTGCAGGACCTGCTGGACGCCTACGAGACCGGGCTTCTCGCCACGGAAGTCCGGCTGCTTGCCGTCGACGCCCCCGACCAGGTGCGCCCGGCGTTTCACGACGTGGTGCGCGCCTGGGAAGACCGTGAGCGCCTGATCCAGGAGGCCGAGGGCTACCGCGAGGACGTGGTGCCACGGGCGCGCGGAGAGGCCCAGCAGATGATCCGGGAGGCCGAGGCGTACCGGCAGCAGCGCGTTTTGCGGGCGCAGGGGGACGCCGAGCGCTTCCTGGCACTGCTTTCCGAGTACCGAGCCGCTCCGGACGTGACCCGGGATCGGCTCTACCTGGAGACCGTGGAACGGGTTCTCCCGGGCACCCAGAAGTTCGTGCTGGATGCCCAGGGCTCGGGGGTGCTCCCGCTTCTGCCGCTGACGGGCTTGCAGGCTCTTGAGGGCGGATTGGGCGCCGAAGGGAGGGACGGCCGGTGAGGATCGCCGGTTACGCCGCCATCGCGCTGGCAGTCATCGCTGCGTTCGTGGTCGTGCAGGCGGCTTTCATCATCGATGAGCGCCAGCAGGCGGTCATCCTCCAGTTCGGCCAGCACGTACGCACCATTCAGGAGCCCGGCCTGCACCTCAAGCTCCCGTTCATTCAGAACGTGTTCTTCTTCGACCGCCGGATCCTGATGGCCGACGGCAGCGTGGATGAGTACCTGACGCTGGACAAGAAGCGGCTGCTGGTAGACCACATCTCCCGGTGGCGCATCGAGGATCCCCTGCTTTTCTACCAGACGGTCCGCACCGAAACGGGGGCGCTGGCTCGCCTGGAACAGATCATCGGCTCGAAGCTGCGCCAGGAGATCGCGCGGCACAACTTCATCGAGATCATCCGGGAACAACGGGAGACGATCATGGCCACCGTCACCGGCGAAGCCAAGCCGCTGGCCGAGCGCTTCGGGATCGCGCTGCTGGACGTCCGCGTCAAGCGCCTCGATCTTCCGACCGAGGTGCAGGACAGCGTTTTCGCCCGCATGGAAGCGGAGCGGCGCCGGATCGCCATGCGGTACCGGGCCGAGGGTGAGGAGAAGGCCCGCGAGGTCCGGGCGGAAGCGGACAAGGAGCGGGAGATCATCCTGGCCACCGCATACCGCGAGGCGCAGGGGCTGCGGGGCGAAGGGGACGCCAGATCAACGCGACTATACGCAGAGGCGTTCGGACAGGACCCCGACTTCTACGGCTTCCTGCGCAGGATGGAGGCCTACGAGAAGGTGCTCGAGAAGGGGACCACCCTGCTTCTCGACAGCCGATCCGAACTCTTCCGGTTTCTGACGGGGCCCGGATCCGGCGGCCGGTAGGTTTTGAGGCGCGCCGCCCGCCCGGCCGGGCAAGAGGCGGAAGTCTGCGCAAGCGGGAGCGGGATGCCGCTCCCGCCTTTTCGTTGCGGGCTCGGGGTGCGTACGAGGTTCGAGCTGATGTTCGGGCCGCTGCAGCCCCGGCCCAGCACCCGTGTAACACAGCGGCCTCGACGCCGCGATTCGTGTGCCGCCAGGCGATCGAACCCGGTGTTGGCCTGCGTCTCGACGACCACCCCGCCGGCGCCAGGTCGAACCTCATCGACGAGCGGGTGCTCCGGGACCCACGGCAGGGCGAGGTCCCGCCGAGGAAGCGGCGGGGATCGTCGACCGCCTGGCGGGCACTTTGCTACCATAGAGACGCTGCAGGGAGTCCACATCGTGGCTACCGGCGCGGGAGGGACGCACGCCGTGAGCGGGACGTTGTCTGAGGGCACGAAGGCCGCCCTTGTCTTTCGTGGCCGCTGGAGCCCGCTTCCGCCCGCCATCGTGTGGACGACATTCGGTGTCTTGGCCGTTATGGCGTTGGCAGTGGTCGCCGTCGTGCTACTCCGTGAACTTGGCTACCACGGGCTGGCTGGGCGCGTGAATCAGCTCCTGTAGCGGGCGCTGCCCCTGTTGCCGCTCATAATCTCGTTTGCCATTCACCCGTGGATCTTCGGAACGCGGGCGGTTGTCCTGACACCCGATCGCGTCATCGTGCGCCGCCAGTGGTCCACCACCGAGGTTCGCTATGAAGACGTCCGACGCATCCGGGTGAGCAAGAGCGGCGATGTGGAGTTGGTCTACGGCGCCCCGGTCGGCAAGCTGACCCCGCCGTTCGCCGTGGAGAAGCCGGCGGAGCTGCTGGAGGCCCTTCGGTCCCTGTGCCCGCAGGCATCCGTACGCTCAGAGCTAACCCCCGGGCCTCCGCTGAGACGGGGAGCCTCATGAGAGGCAGCCGCTCGCCGGTCGAAGCCGATACCAGGGAAACGCAGCGGGTGGCAGGGTCACCGCGTGCGGCGGCGCTCCGGGCCTTCCCCAGCCGCTGCTGGGCGGTTCGTTCGGGACTCAAGGGGCTGGTGCGCTGCCCGCGGGCCCGTCCCCCGATCTGGGGTGGGTTGCCGTCGGCAGACGCGTAACGGGCGCTTGAGCGGGAGGTAAGGGCGCCGTTGGAGGGACGGGTAACCGCCCGCATGCTCTGGTGGTGGGCGGCACCGGGATGCTCCGGGACGCTTCGCTGGGGCTGGCGGAGCGCGGCTACATCGTGTCGGTGGTAGCTCGACGGCAGACCCGGCTGGAGGCGCTCATGCGGGCTGCCGCCGGGCTGACGGGGTTCATACACCCCATCGCCCTGGACTACCGGGATACCGAGGCCCTGACGGCCTCGCTAACGGCCGCCCGGTCCCGGTTCGGCCCCATCGCGCTGGCGGTGGTCTGGATCCACGGGACCGCACCAGCAGCCCCCCTGGCGGTAGCACGCCTCGTGGGCAGCCCGGAACGCCCCGGGCGGTACTTCCATGTCCTCGGCAGCGCGTCCGCGGACCCCGCCCGGCCCAACCCCGAACGGGTGGCGTCCTTTGGGGCCCTGGACAACATCCAGTACCGGGAGGTCATCCTGGGCTTCGTGCTGGAGGGCCATGGATCGCGGTGGCTGACCGACGCGGAGATCAGCGCCGGCGTGATGGCGGCGTTGGACGCCGATCAGCCGCGCTACATCGTTGGCACCGTCCGGCCCTGGCACCTGCGGCCCTAACGCCGCATGGTGCCGAAGTACCGGTTGTGGGTCACATGCCGTCGAGTGATGCGCCAGACCCGTTCGATGGGGCTGGGCCAGCCACTGGCGATGCGCTTCGAAGCAGCCCTCGGGCCGAAACGCCCATGGTGAGCCGTTGGAAAGTTGACACACTGCTGTCAGGTTTGGTCCGGTATTCTACCCTTCGACGGGCAGCCGTTCCAAGCCGCACCAGGGCCGCGCCTACCACGCTCACGCCAGACGCTGACGCAACGGCGGCCGTCCCGGCAAAGTCTCCTTCGGGCCCTCAGCCCGGGGTACGGAGAGGAAGGATCAGCGGGATGCAGTCCTCACAGGAGATCGTGACGCTGCTCAAAGCACTGTGGGAGGAGGGCGGCCCCCATGCCCCCATCAGCAAGGCCTCCCAGAGCCTCAGCGCGGCGCAGGCGTTTTTCCGCCCGGCCCCCGAGCGCCACTCCATCTGGCAGAACGTGATGCACATGGCGTTCTGGCGGGAGCACCTGGTGTCGACGCTGAAGGGTGAGGCGAAGCAACTCACCGATGAGTTGCTGGAGCATGAGAACTGGCCACCACACCCCGACCCGGCCGACAGTGAGGCGTGGAACGCCGCCCGCAGCCGGCTCGAGGCCACCCAGCAAGCCCTCGTTCAGCTCGTTGCCTCGCTGGATGAGGCCCGGCTCCAGCAGCCACGCCGCCCGGGAGGTCGGACGAGCCTGGCATCCGAACTGGTCTCGTACGCGGTGCACGACGCCTACCACGTGGGCCAGATCATGCTCCTGCGGGCGCTCCAGGGGTTGGCGCCGCTCGACTGAGGGGGTTGGTCCGCTCTCCTGTCAAAGCGGAGGCCGTTGCGGTAGGCCCCAGCAGCGTGAACCGTCGGAACCGCCCGCAGCGGGGGCAGAAGTAGTCGGTACCCGGGGGCCGCTCCGGGTGTACGGCGTTTTCGATGGTCTCCTCGTGCCGGTGAAAGAGGGGGCACTCGGCTTCGAACGCGGCGCGCGCGGGCGGGACGTATTCGAACTTGAAGTAGCTGTACTCCCGTTCCTTCGCGTGGCGGCGCAGCCGCTCAGCGAGATCTGTGTCCGAGCGTCCGACGTAGCGCACCGGGCCGTCCGGCGCGCGGTGCAGCATGTACGCGCCGGGTGACCAGCGCCCCGGCGGCTGCACCCGGGTGCAGTGCGCCGGCGAACCACGGGCGACGTAGACTTATCAAGCACCACGGCGAGGCGCATAGCGGCAACGTCACGCACCCATGTCGGATACCGTACGGCGCTTTTCCCGCCAGGCTCCGGATCGATTCGTCTACCGTTCGCCTTCCGAGGGGCTCAGTCCTGCCAAGGCGCGGAACCGGCGAAGAAAGGCCTCGACCCTTTCTACGTAAGCCCCTACACGGGCGGGATCGAACTGAGCCAGAGGATCGTAGTCGCTCTGTTGCCGCTGATTGAACAAGTCGTCGTACAGACGCCCGTCCGACTCCGGTACCCGGCGCGTTCGGACAAAATCCCGGTGGAAGGCGGCTCGCACGGCAGTGTGCTTGCGGTACGACAGCCCCTGCTGAGCCAGGACAGCCGTCACGGCGTAAAACAAGGCGAAGTACAGCCGGTTCACCGCGAAGCTGAGTCGGCCGGCCTGATACTCGCTGCGGGCGGCGGCAAGGCTTTCTTCAGCCTTTTTCCACCAGTTGGTGACGATGAGAGCGCGGCCTCCTTGGCCCTCGAAGTCCTCGGTCACAGGCGGACACCGTCCCGTTCGACCTCGTCGTGCAGCGGCAGCAGAGAGTGAGGGCCCGAAAGCCAGGACCTGCGTTCCACGACCACGGCACTGAGGAGGGTGCCGTGCTTTTGGTTCAGTTCGAAAAGCGTATCCGAGATGGCGGTGCGAAGCGCATGTGTCGGGGGGTCCTGCGTCAGGATCAGGAGGTCGATATCGGAATCCTCCCTGGCCGTCCCGCGCGCCACCGACCCGAACAGAATCACATCCTCCACCATAAAGCGCTGCTTGAGCAGGACGGCGGCCTCGGCAAGCGCGGCCCTCTGGGCCTGGGTAAGTTTAAGGTCGCCTATGCGGCGCACCGGCGATCACCCTTTTGCGCGGCTTTCGTGTACCGAGTATCTGTTCCCCTCCGACCATCGTGTTCGTCCGCGACCGGCCACGAGAGCCTCCTCTCGGCCCCTCGGGCCGGCGAGGCCAGTATAGCATGGCACGGCGGCTCTGCATCGCGCCGTTCCACTCCTGCCCCCGGGCTCCGCGGCGGGTTGGCGAGGGCGCGCAGCAACGCCTTTAGGGTGCGCCTGCCGCCCGGCCGCGTCACGCCTGCCGCGGCCCCGGCTCGCTTGCCTGGTTGCGGCGGTAGATGATCTCAAGGCCCCGAAGGCTCAGAAACGGGTCGACCCGCTCGATGGTCTCGCTCTCCGCCGCCACCAGTTCCGCGTACTCGCCCGTCGCCACCACCTTGGTGGGGGTACCCAGTTCCCGCTGGATGCGCCGCACCAGCCCGTCGGCCTGCCCGGCGAAGCCGTAGAGGATGCCCGACTGCATGGACTGGACGGTGTTGCGGCCGATGACCCGCGGCGGCCGAACCACCTCCACCCGAGGCAACCGGGAGGCGCGTTCAAACAGCGCTTCGGTGGCGATGCTCA
>JBFMCJ010000156.1:1182-8335 GCA_040754675.1 Bacillota bacterium | reverse complement strand
CCGGCAAGCCCACGGTGCTCGGCCTGGCGGAACGAACGCCCGTCGCCGGCATCCCGGGCTACCCCGTGACCGCGGCCCTGACGTTTGAACGCTTCGTCAGGCCGCTGGTGCACGCGCTGCAGGGCCTTGCGGCGCCCGGGCGGGAGGTGGTTCGGGCGCGGCTGAACCGCCGGCTGGCCTCGACGGCGGGGGTGGACGAGTTCATCCGGGTCAAGCTGGGGGAGATCGGCGGGCGGCTCGTGGCCACGCCGCTCGCGCGGGGCGCGGGGCTGCTGTCCACCATGGTGCGGGCCGACGGGCTGCTGTTGGTGCCCCGGTCGAGCGAGGGGATCGAAGCGGGGCAGGAGGTGGAGGTGGAGCTCCTCCGGCGGCGGGACGAGATCGGCGGGACGGTGGTAGCCGTCGGAAGCCACGACGTGGCGCTCGACGTGGTCGCCGACCTGCTGCGCCGCCGCCGGCCGGACATGAGCCTGGCCTCTGCCCACGTGGGAAGCCTGGGCGGGCTCATGGCGCTGCGGCGCGGCGAGGCCCACATGTCGGGAATCCACCTGCTGGACGAAGAGTCGGGCGAGTATAACGTACCTTACGTGCGCCGCTACCTGCCGGGGGAGAAGGTGGTTGTCGTCACGCTGGCCCACCGGGATCAGGGGCTCATGGTGCCGCCGGGCAATCCGAAGAACGTTCGCGGGCTTGACGACCTCACCCGCCAGGATATCGCCTTCGTCAACCGGCAGCGGGGGGCAGGTACTCGCATCCTGCTCGACTTCATGTTGAAGCAGGCCGGCCTTGACCCGGCACGGATCCGGGGCTACGAGCGGGAACAGTTCACCCACATGGCGGTGGCGGCCTCGGTGGCCAGCGGCGCGGCGGACGTGGGGCTGGGCATCTGTGCGGCGGCAAGGGCGCTGGGGCTTGAGTTCATCCCGCTGGCGAAGGAGCGTTACGACCTCGTTATCCCGCAGGTCTATTTCGAAACCCCGCCGATCCAGGAAGTGCTGGCCGTTCTGGCGTCCGCCGAGTTCAAAGGCCAGGTCGAGCGCCTCGGCGGCTACGATGCCTCCGAAACCGGGCGGGTCATTTGGCTGAATTGACCTCGGCCCGGCCGGGCAGCGCAGGCGGCCCAAAGAACCATTGCTGGGACGGGCGCAGCGCCCACCCCTGACGGACTGCATCGGCCAACCCCGTCCACCGTCTCGGCCTCGAAGCGGCAGCCTACCCAACTGAGCGACGCTGTAGGCAATGCAATGAATGCAACACTTTCGGCGCGCATTTTATGAATCCCTTTGCAGGAACTAGGCACGGCGCGCCGAAGTGGCGCGGTGCGAGCGGCCCGGTGCACGGACAACATATGTTGCATTCCCCCGCATGCACGCCGGCAGGGGAGCGTTAAGGGAGACGGGGTGGGTCATGCGGCTCGGGTTGGCTTACTTTCTGCGCACCCGTGATATCGATGCGTTCCGGCGCCACGCCGGGGAAATGGTGGAGAACGG
The DNA here is from genome assembly GCA_040754675.1 of Bacillota bacterium. NCBI lineage: Bacteria > Bacillati > Bacillota > Bacillota bacterium. The sequence continues at coordinate 6,845 of JBFMCJ010000156.1, read as the reverse complement.
CGCCAACTACGTCGTACTCGTCGCAACGGACTTCGATCAGCTCTTCTTTCCCGCTACCGTTGCGGGAATGGTGGAAGCCGCGCACCGGGCCGGCCTTGAAGTCTACCTTGACCCCTGGGGGCTCGGTGGCATCTTCTGCACCCCGTACTCGGTCTTTCCGATCCACCATCCCGAGGCGTGCCAGGTGTTGTCCGATGGTCTGGCCCTGGCCCGGGCGTGCCCGTCGAGCGACGAGTGGCGGGCCCACCTGGCCGGATGGGTGCAGTTCGCTGCTCGAACGGGCGCTGACGGCGTGTTCTGGGACGAGCCACAGTTTTTTCATGAGGCAGACCCCAAGACCGGTGCCGTCCGGTGGGGTTGCCGATGCGCCCGCTGTCAGGCCCGCTACAGGGCCGAGGTCGGCCACCCCATGCCGGTCGAGTTGACCGAACCCGTGGTCGCTTTTCGGCGGCGCCAGGCCCTGGACGTGCTCCGGGAGGCCTGCGACGCCGCCCACGCAACCGGCCTTCGCAACATGGTTTGCCTGTTGCCGTTTGACGATAGCCTCACGGCAGGCCGGAGCAGCCCTGCCGATCTCATGCGTGCGGCGCGTGCCTTCGCGGATTGGGACGAAGTGGCCTCCATCAAATCGCTCGACAGCCTTGGCACAGACCCTTATCCCGGCTTGATGGCAGCCGCCATGGACAAAGGCGCCGGCCCTACGGCGCCGGATGCGGCGTGGCGCGCCGAACCCGCTTCGTACATGCGCCGCCCGGTCGAGCACCTCCTCGAGGTCTGCCGCCGCCACGGCAGACAGCCTCATGTGTGGGTGCAGGCCTTCGACGTTCCGGCCGGGGTCGAGCCCATGATCGTGGAGGCCGCCCGCTGGCTGAGGGCAACCGGCCTCTCCGACATCGCCTTCTGGGCCGATCGCTGGGGGACCGGTGACAACCGTCTCTCGCAGCGCCCCGCTGAAGTCTGGCAGGCGGTGGTCGATGCTCTGGGCCTCCTGGGGGCCGGGTCGGGAGGGGATTAACGGCCGCCAGCCGGAGCCAAACCCGGCCGGGCTCACCCCGGCAGGTGCGCTCCCTGCTCGGCCGTGGAAGGGACGGGTCGAGATGCAGCGACACAAAAAGGCAACCGCGTTACGAACGTGTGCCGTCGTCTTGGTCCTGATGACCTTGATGGTGGTGGCGGCGGGCGCAAGCCTGGCCGCCGAACGAACCGTCCGGGTATGGTTCGCCGGCACGCCGGAGCCGTTCATGCGAGCCGTCAACGACGTCCTGAAGCCGGCATTCGAGACCAAACACCCGGGCGTTCGCCTGCAGGTCGACTTCATCCCGTGGGGAGAGCTGTCGCCAAAGCTCGCCACGGCCTTCGCTGGCGGGGTGGCCCCGGACCTGTTCATGCACGGCCAGGCGGCAACCGCCAGCTTCGCAGCGGCAGGGCAGGTGGCGCCGCTGGATGACTGGTTCGCCAGCTTTTCCGGGGCCGCTGATTTTGGCGCCACGCTCAACGCCGGAAGCTACCTGGGCAAGCGATACATGCTGCCCGTCTTCGGCTCGGGCCAGCTCCTCGTCTACCGAGCGGACTTCTTCCGGGAGGCCGGCCTCGACCCGCAGGCGCCCCCGTCCACCTGGGATGAACTCATGGCCGCCGCCCGCAAGCTGGCGCGCCACGAGGGCGCTCGCCTCATCCGAGAAGGGATCGACCTGCCGGTCCGCGGGATCAGCGCCCAGCAGGTCTGGTCTCCCTTCCTCTGGCAAAACGGCGGTGAACTTCTAAGCTCCGACGGCACGGCGGCGGCGTTCAACACGCCGGCGGGCGCCGAGGCCCTGCGGTTCTACGTCTCGCTTGCGACCGACGCCGCCATCGGCACGGTGGACGAAGCCCAGCCGGTCGGTAACCTGCCACCGCTGGCTGCCGGCACGGTGGCCATGTCGTTTCTGCCCCTCGAGGTGATCAACGACATCGCCAATTACGCGCCGGACGTCTACCCGCACATCCGGGTGGCCGCGCCGCTCCGCCGGCAGACTCAGGCGGCGTGGTTCTCCTTTGCCGGGATGTTCGTTTCGAGGCAGTCGAAAGAGCCGGAACTCGCTCGAGAGTTCCTGGCGTTCCTGGCCGGCGAGGAACCCCTCGAGGCCATCGTGTCGGCGCTGGGCGGGCTGCCGCCGCGCCAGTCCCTGTCCCGGGCTTCGTTCGTCACGAAGAACCCCGCTGCGGTGGCCTTCATCCAGGGCATGGCGCATGCGCGCTTCAACCCGAACCACCCGCAGTGGGTCAAGACCCGTGACATCCTGGTCCGCTACATCGAACAGGCGGCCTTCGGCCGTCTGGCGCCGGATCAGGCGCTGGCCCAGGCTGAACGCGAGGTCAACCGGATCCTGCGGTAGCGGCCCTTCCAGCATGCAGGGAAAGCGGGGATAGCGCCGGTGGGTGCGGCGGCGGCCGGGCAGGCGAAGGCGGCAGGATGGGCGGCAGGGCGTCGGGGGAGGATCCGGTGGATCATCCCTCTCTTCCTCCTGCCGGCCGTCGCCTACACCCTCGTCTTCCGGGTGGCGCCCATCGGCGCCTCCTTCTACCTCAGTCTCACCGACTACACGATGCTCTCCCGGCCCAACTGGGTGGGGCTCGAAAACTACCGCCGCGTGCTGTTCGAATACGACCTCTTCTGGCAGGCGTTTGCCAACACGGTGCAGTTCGCGCTGGAGGTCCTGCCGCTCAACATCGCCCTGGCGCTGGGCCTTGCGCTGCTCGTCAACCGCGCCATCCGGGGCATCGCGGCCTTCCGCGCCATCTACTACCTGCCCAGCGTCATGTCGGTCATTGCGGCCAGTATGGTCTGGCTCTGGCTGTACAACACTCGGGTGGGCCTGCTCAACAGCGTGCTGGCGGCCGTGGGGCTTCCCGCGGTCAACTGGCTTGGCAACCCCGGGACGGCGCTGCATTCGCTGGTGCTGATGCGGGTTTGGAAGGGCGCCGGCGTCAACATGGTGATTTACCTTGCCGGGCTGCAGGGTATACCGGTTGAACTCTACGAGGCGGCTACGATCGACGGCGCCGGCGCCTTTCAACGGTTCCGCCGCATCACCTGGCCGCTTTTGTGGCCCGTCACGTTCTACATCATCGTGATGGGGCTCATTTCAACCTTTCAGACGTTTGGCGAGATTTACGCCATGACCCAGGGCGGGCCGCTCGAATCCACCACCACGGTGGGCTACCTCATCTACCAGGCGGCGTTTCAGTATTTCGAGATGGGGGCCGCCTCAGCCATCTCCTTCGTGCTCTTTGTCGTGATCTTCACGTTGTCCGTCTTGCAGTTGAAGGCATACCGCTCCCCGGCGGAGGCGTGACAGCAACCGTGAGCGGGCAAGGTGCCAGGGTGCAGGTCGCAGCGGGGGCGGGCATCTCTACGCCGGTGGCCGCAGGGCAGGCCCGGGTGGCTGCTCGTTTGGCGCGCCAAAGGCTATTCGTATGGTTTGGCCTGTTGCTCGCGGCCGTGGTCATGGGCTTTCCTCTGCTGTGGATGGTGCTGAGCTCGGTCAAGGTCGATGCGGATCTCTTCGCCGTGCCGCCCGTCTGGGTACCTCGCCGGCTCACCTGGGATCACTACGGGTACGCGTTCAAGGCCGCCCCCTTTGGCCGGTATTTCCTTAACAGCCTGCTGACGGCCTCGGCGGGCACCCTGCTAAACGTGATGGCCTGTGCGATGGCCGGCTACACGTTCGCGAAGTTCCGCTTTCGCGGGCGAGAGCCGCTGTTTTACGCCCTCATCGGAACCATGATGGTGCCCTTTCACGTCATTCTGATCCCGCTGTTCTTGGTGGCGCGCTACATGCCCCTCGCTGGGGGCAACAATCTGTGGGGTGTAGGTGGCACGGGCCTGCTCAATACGTATCCGGGCCTTCTGCTGCCCCATCTCGTTCCGCCGTTCGGCATCTTTCTCATGCGGCAGTTTTTCTTGAGCATCCCGGACGACCTCATGGAGGCGGGACGCATCGACGGGGCTTCGGAGGGACGGATTTTCGCAAGCATCGTCCTGCCGCTCACGAAGCCAGCGCTGGCCACGCTGGGGATCTTCTCGTTCTCCATGATCTGGGACGACTTCCTGTGGGCTCTGGTGGTGACCACCGAGCCGCTCATGCGCACGGTGCAGCTCGGCCTGCAGGTCTTCCAGAGCCAGTACACGGTGGCCTGGGGCCCCCTTATGGCGGCCACGACGGTGGTGACGCTTCCGCTGCTCGCTGCTTTCTTGCTGGGCCAACGACACTTCATCCAAGGGATCGCTTCCAGCGGGCTGAAGGGCTGAGGAGCCGGGGGGACGGGATGCTCTCATGAGGGCACTGCCAGACTCGCAGCGTGCTTTGGCCAGAAGACTTGGGATCTCGCCGTCGACCGTCTCTCGGGCCCTTCGGGACGACCCCAGGATCAGCCTTGCAACCCGCAACCGAGTCAAGCAAGCCGCCGGCCGGCTCCGGCAGGCGGTTCCTTTCGCGCAGCCCTCGGCAGGTGCCCCGGCCCCAGGCGAGGCCCCCGACCTGGCCACGGCGCCGTTGGGCATGGTCATAGCGAACCCCGCCGGGGGGCTGAGGGGGGACCAGTTCTTCCGGGACGTGACTGAGGCTGCGCTGGCTTACGTTGCCCGCACGGGACGCCAGTTGATGCTGGAGGCAGTCAGCGGCCGGAGGGGAGCGCCCCTTCCCAAGCTCGTGGAACAGCGGGTCGTAGCCGGGGTGCTGGTGGGAGGCGTGCCGATCGACGACGAATGGCTCGACCGCCTTACGGCGGGCCCGGTGCCCGTGGTGACCATCGGAAAGTACACGGCCCGTTTCCAGCAGTACTTCGCCGCAATCCCCGACAACGTGGCCGGTGGCTACCTGGCGGGCCAGCACCTGGTGGAGTGCGGGTACGACGAGTGGTGGTTCGTGGGTGGGGATCTGGCCATCCAGACCTTCGCCGACCGGCTTGCCGGCATGCGCCGGGCGCTGGGCGGCCGCCGGGTCGAGGTGGTCATCGGGGGTATCGACGAAGAGGCTGGCCTCCAGGCCGCCGCTGTCCTGGCCGAGCGTGCGCATCGGGGCGCTCGGCCGGGGGTCTTCGCCGCAACCGACTGGTTAGCCAGCGGGCTGGCGCGCGGGCTTCGGCAGCAAGGTGTCCACGTACCCGAGGCCGTTGGCGTCGTCGGTTACAGTGACCTCGAACTCGCCTCCCACACCACCCCAAGACTCACCACCATCCGGGTCAATCGCCAGCAACTGGCCTGGCTCGCATGCCGCCTGCTGGAAGATCGCATCGCCGGCGTGCTGACGCACCCGGTGCAGGCCTTCATCCAGCCGGAGCTCGTCGTGCGGGAATCGACGCAGCGGAAGGGGCAACCTGATGCAGAAAAGTAGAGGGACGTTCTCCCAACGCCTGTCCGCGATCCGGCGTGCCGGCCGGGTCGCGGTCATCGCGAGCCTGCCCCGCAACGACCCGTCCCTTGCTGCCCGCGCGTTTGCGGCGGGCGCGGTGGCCGTCAAGGTTCACGCGGGGGTCCGCCACCTCGCCTCAGGGGTCGCGTTTGGAAGCCTCGAGGAGGAACGGCCTGCCATTGAGGCGATTGTCGCCGAAGCGAGCAAGCACGACGCCTTTGTCGGCATCGTCCTCGGGCCAGGTGACCGGGGGCGTAGAGAACTTGAGAT
>JBFMCJ010000156.1:0-1172 GCA_040754675.1 Bacillota bacterium | reverse complement strand
TGAACTAGGCGTGGACGTGCTGAACGTTGCCGGGCTTGAAATCATGGCAGCCCTCCGCCCCGGGACCCCGCTTGAACTGGTGAGGGGGCTCAACGAGCTGGCATACGTCCACGTCGTCGAGGCGGCGGTTGTTCCGCCCGAGGGGTACGGGCGGCGCCTCACCCTGGCGGACGTGGCAATGTACCGGGCTATCGCGACGGCCACTGCGAAGCCGGTGGTGGTGCCCTCCGAACGGCGCATCGAACCGGGAGACATGGAATGGCTGCGGCAGGCCGGCATCTCGGCGGTGATGGCCGGCATCGTCGTGTTCGGAGAAGCGTCTCCCGAAGCGGTTGGCCGGACCGTCGAGGCGTTCGACCGTGCGGGGCGGTCTCCGAAGAGCGCATCCGGAGGCCTGGAACGGTGACGGCCGTATCTGGTGGCTCTTCTATCGGCCACAAGCGAGAGCTGGCTGCCGACGTCGTCGTATGCGGGGGCGGGCCGGCCGGCCTCATCGCCGCGGTGGCGGCCGCTCGGGAGGGCGCCCGGACCGTTGTCATCGAACGGCACGGGTTTTTCGGAGGAAACCTGACCGCCGGGCTCGTCAACCCCATGCAGACGTTTCACACGGCCGACGGATTGCAGGTGGTCGGAGGGCTAGCCCAGGAATTGGTCGACCGGTTGGTTCGGTTGGGTGGCTCGCCCGGCCATGTGCCCGATCCGGTCGGCTTCGTGGGTACCATCACGCCGTTTGAGCCGGAAACGTTCAAGCGCGTAGCCGACGAGATGATCGTCGAGGCGGGTGTTAGGGTACTGTTCCACAGCCTCGTCATGGACGTGGTCCAGGAGGGCGGCCGGATCAGATCCGTGGTGGCGGCGCACAAGTGCGGGTATACCGCGGTCAGCGGGCAGGTCTTCATCGATGCCACAGGTGATGCGGATGTGGCGGTACTGGCCGGGGAGGCCTGGGAAGGAGGCGGGCGGCCCGAGGCCGGGGTCCAGCCGATGACCCTGATGTTTCGCCTGTCAGGCGTGGACTGGGAGGCACTCCAGCGAGAGGTCCGGCAGCGTCCTCACAACTTCTTTCGCCCGGCGGCGGGGGCCACGCTCGTTTACGGAGCGGTCGGAGGGTTGTCCGGCTTCTTCGCAGAAGTCGACGCCGCCGTGCGCCAGGGGGAGTTGCCCCCAGTGCG
>JBFMCJ010000155.1 GCA_040754675.1 Bacillota bacterium | reverse complement strand
AGCAAGGTACCGATGCGCTGGTGGTGCTGGACCGGACGCCCTTCTACCCCGAGGGAGGCGGGCAGGTGGCCGACACAGGGGGGCTCGCCTGGTCGGGTGGGCGAGCTTCCGTGCTCGACGTGCAGCGGCCGCTGGCCGGGGTCATCGTTCACCGGGTGCGGATCGAAGAGGGCCGGCTGCAGGAGGGTGACACGGTGGAGGCGGCGGTGGACTGGGAACGCCGCATGGGAGCGGCCCGCCACCATACGGCCACTCACCTGCTGCACCGGGCGCTTCGCATCGTGCTGGGCGAGCACGCCCTGCAGGCGGGGTCCCTCGTGGCACCGGACAGGCTCCGGTTCGACTTCAACCACTTCCAGGCGCTGACGCCGGAGGAGATCGAGCGGCTCGAGCGCGAGGTAAACCGCAGGGTTCTGGAGGACCTGCCCGTCGCGGCGGTGGAGACCACCGTCGAACAGGCGCTGGCCCAGGGGGCCGTGGCGCTGTTCGGCGAGAAGTATGGCGAGCGGGTGCGGATGGTCGACATCGGCGGCGGGTACAGCCGGGAACTGTGCGGAGGCACTCACGTGCGCCACACGGGCGAAATCGGGCTCGTTCACATCATCAGCGAGGCCAGCGTGGCGGCGGGCGTGCGGCGAATCGAGGCGGTGGCCGGCGAGGCCGCCCTGGCTTACCTTACCCGCCGCGAGCGGGAGTGGCAGGAACTGAGCGAGCGCCTGCAGACCTCACCCGAGGACCTCCTGCACCAGGTGGAACGCCTGATTGCCCATGCGCGGTCGGCCCAGCAGGAGGCCGAACTCCTGCGGACACGCCTGATGAGCCGCTATGCTGACGAGATGGTGGCGAAGGCCGAACGGGTTGGGGCGGCTCGGCTCGTGGTGGGCCGACTGGACGGGCTTGACGCTTCCGCCCTTCGCGCGCTGGGCGACCGGCTGCGCGAAGCCCTCGGGCCTTCGGTGGTGTTCCTAGCGAGCCCGTCGGACGGCAAAGTGCTCTTTGTCTCCATGACCACGCGCGAACTCGCACAGCGCGGCATCCATGCCGGTGAGATCGTGAAGGCGGCGGCCCGTGCGGCCGGGGGAGACGGCGGGGGACGGCCTGAGATGGCGCAGGCGGGTGCCAAGGACCCGTCGAAGATCGACGAGGCGCTCGCGGCCGCCCGCCGGCGCGCCAGGGAACTCTTGCTCCGGGCCAGCTAACGGCATGGAAGCCTCGAGAGCCATCCGGGGGATAGGGTGAGCGGGGTGCGGCAAACCAAGGGGACGCCGCAGGACCAGGGACCGGAGACGGGGCAGGAGACCGTCCGGTTCCGCGTCGAAGAAGCAGGCCGCCGGCGTGCCGCGGAACTGATCCGCCAGGTCTACCAGGCGCTGGTCGAGAAGGGTTACCACCCGACGAGCCAGTTGGTCGGGTACCTGCTTTCGGGAGATCCCACATATATCACCAGTCATAAAAACGCCCGCAGTCTGATCCGTACGGTGGAGCGAGACGAATTGCTCGAGGAGATCATCGAGCACTACGTCCGCTGCCCCAACGCCCGCGAGAAGTAGGGCGGGCTTTCTTGCGAGTTCTTCCTGGCATCATGGCACGGTCGTGATGGCACGGTCGTACGGCAGGGTCCTGGCGCTCGACGTGGGGAGCAAGACGGTGGGCGTGGCCGTCAGCGATCCGACGGGTACGACCGCTCAACCTCTCGAGACCTTGCGGCGAGAGCCGCAGGGAAAAGAACTTGCGGCCATCGCCGAGCTCGTCGCCCGGCTCCAGATCAAGGAGGTGGTGGTGGGGCTGCCAACACGTACCGACGGTCGGGAGGGCCCCGAAGCCCGTAGGGTCAAGGAGTTTGTCCGGCACCTCCAGCGTGTGGTAGGCATCCCGGTGGTGCTGGTGGACGAACGCTTTTCTACCCGCGAGGCCGAGCGGATGTTGCTGGATGCCGACCTTTCCCGGAGTCGGCGCCGCGGAGTGCTCAACCACGTGGCGGCAGCCATCATTCTGGATACCTACCTGGCCCGGCGCCAGGTAAGGGCGACGCAGGGTAAGGATACGCTACCGCAAGCTGGCGGACGATAGGTCGCTGGAAGCGAAAGGATGGGGTGCCACGTGGCGGACGAAAAGGAGCGCCATGGTCCGTTCTCGGCCGGCGAGGAGGACGACGATCACATCACGCTGGTGGACGACGAGGGCCACGAGCACGAGTTTACGCTGGTAGACGTGGTCGAGGTCGACCAGCAGCGCTACGCGGTTCTGCTGCCTGAGGAGGATCCGGAGGAAGGGGCTTACGTTTTCCGGCTCGAGACCGACGACGACGGCGAGGAAGTCCTGGTGAACGTCGAGGACGACGACGAGTTCGACCGGGTTGTCCAGGCGCTGGAGGAGATGGACGGCGAAGAGGACGAGGACGAAGACGACGAAGACGACGAGGACGACGAGGACGGCTTCGCCGGCGACGAAGACGAGGACGACGACTGGGCCGGCGACGAGGAAGACGAGGACGACGAAGAAGGCAACCGGGGGACCCTTTAGCTTTCGGTAAGGCGGGCCGGCGCTCTTAAAGCGGCCGCCCGCCGCCGTCAAACGGGGGTGGTGGGGTGCAGACGGGGACGGCAGGCCGGGCCCTTGCTGCGGGGCGCGCGGCCGGGCTGCTGTTTGGCGCGGGCGCCGTGGTCGCGGGCCTGGCCGCGGTGATCGCGGCGTGGTGGATGCTGCCGGTCAACACCGGCCCGCTCGCGGCGCCCCTCATCGTGGAGGTGCCGCCCGGCGCGTCGGCCAGCGCGGTGGGGAAGATCCTGCAAGAGCGCGGCCTCATCCGGTCGTCCTTTCTCTTCGGGGTAATGGCGCGACTCGAAGGCCTGGAGGGACGGCTTCAGGCCGGCTACTACCGCCTGCGGCCCGACATGCACCTGCAGGACGTGCTGCACATCCTCTCCCGCGGCAGCGTCGCAGTGGAACGGGTGACGATCCCGGAGGGCGCCACGATCCGGTACGTCGCGGCGCTGCTGGAGCGCAAGGGGCTGGCCGACGCCCGGCGTTTCATCGACCTCGCATCCGACGACCGGTGGCTGTTCGCCGGGGAGCGAACCCTGCCCAAGCCTCCCGGCAGCCTGGAGGGGTATCTCTTCCCGGACACCTACCGCGTTGAGGTGGGGCAGAGCGAGGAGAGCATCATCCGAAGGATGGTGGCGCGCTTTGCGGAAAAGGCGCTGACGGTGTACGAGCGCCTTCAAGAGGGTAGCGGCCTGACGCTGCACGAGGCCGTGACGCTGGCATCCATCATCGAAAAGGAAGCCATGCGGGACGGGGAACGCCCCCTGATCTCCTCCGTCTTTCACAATCGCCTGCGCCTGGGCCGGCCGCTGCAGGCGGATCCGACCCTCAAGTACATCCTGGATCCCGCCCCGCGCAGGCTGTACCAGAAGCACCTCTCCATCGATTCCCCCTACAACACCTACCGCTATCCGGGGCTCCCGCCCACGCCCATCGCCAGCCCCGGCCTCGCCTCCCTGGAGGCAGCGCTGCGCCCGGCCGACACGCCGTATCTGTACTTCGTGGCGCGGGGCGACGGCACACACATCTTCAGCCGCACCTTCCAGGAACACGTGAGCGCCAGGCGGCGTGTGGCCTTCTAACTAAATGGCTCTGGAGGACCAGCACCGACTCCCCCGGCCTCCCATAGGATAGGGAGGCCGCTGTTTTTTCTGGGGGGTTCGGAGCTTGTACGTCCTGACGCTTGCGGAAGTAGCCGCCCAGTGGCTGCGCCACGTGATATGGCTTGCCGGCTACGTTGGCGGGGAAGGGTCCTTCCCTTTGCCGCTTGGCGAACACGAAGAGGCGCGTCTGGTGAGCGCCATGCTGGCGGGCGACCAGCAGGCCCGCAGCACGCTGGTCGAGCATAACCTCCGGCTCGTGGCCCACCTGGTCAAGAAGTTCGAGTCGTCGGGCGAGGACGTGGAAGACCTGATCTCCATCGGCACCATCGGGCTCATCAAAGCTATCAACACCTTCGACCCGTCGCGCAAGACCCGTCTGGCCACGTACGCGGCGAAGTGCATCGAAAACGAGATCCTGATGTACCTGCGGTCGGTCCGAAAGACGCGGGGCGAAGCGCTGCTGTACGACCCCATCGGCTCGGATGGCGAGGGCAATGACGTCACCCTCATCGACGTGCTGGGAACCGACCCGGAGGCGGTGACCGAGCAGGTGGAGGCGGAGGTCGAGAAGGACCGCCTCCGCCGGACGCTCGGGACGCTCAGTCGCCGCGAGCAGTGGGTGTTGCAGATGCGCTACGGCCTCGTTGACGGGATGCGGAAGACGCAGCGGGACATTTCCCGCTATCTGGGCATCTCCCGTTCCTACGTCTCCCGCATTGAAAAGCGAGCCCTCACCAAGCTGTACCACCAGCTCGTCAACGGATAGGGGAGCCGGAAGCGACGGAAAAAGACCGCGCCGATGCTATAATAAGGCCACTATGGGCGAAAACGGCGCAGCAGCGGAGCGGCAGCGCGCCGCCCGGCGGGTAGGGGGCATCCGGGCTCTCCTGGTGCCCGACCTCTGGGTGGACAACCCCGATGCCATAGACCTTCAGGCCCTGGTCCGGCGGGGCATCCGCTGCCTTCTCGTCGACGTGGACAACACGCTGACGCCTTGGGGTGAACCGGTCGCCGAGCAGGCGCACCGCTTCGTCGAACGCGCCAGGCGCGCAGGGCTCGCCGTGGCGATCCTGTCGAACGCCAGGAGGCATCGCCGGGCAGCTGCGGCAGCGGCCCTCGGCGTTCCGGCGGCGGGGCGCGCCTTCAAGCCGCTGCCGCGCTTTTTCGTCAACGCTGCGAAAATGATGGGGTGCACGCCGGGAGAAGTGGCCGTGGTCGGGGACCAGCTCTGGACCGACATCCTGGGCGGCAAGCTGGCAGGCATGTACACCATCCTGGTGGATCCCCTGCGGGACAGGGATCACCCGTTCACCCGCATCTGGAGGGTGGGCGAACGTGCCGTCCTGCGGTGGATGGGCCGCCGCGGCCTGTTGCCGGCAGATAGGGTCCAGGCCCGGCTGCGCCGCCGCCGGGGTGATTGAGAGTGCTCCGGTTTCTGACGGCAGGGGAGTCGCACGGGCCGGCGCTGGTCGTTATCGTGGACGGGTTGCCCGCGGGCCTGCGGCTCCCGGCCGAAGCCATCGACAGGGAGCTGCGGCGCCGCCAGGCCGGATACGGAAGCGGCCGGCGCATGCAGATCGAGGAGGATCACGTGCGGATTCTCTCCGGCGTGCGTCACGGCCTTACGCTGGGAAGCCCCGTCGCCATGGTGATCGAAAACCGGGACTACGCCCGCTGGCGCGCCGCCATGGATCCTGCCCCGCCGGCAGAGGATCCCAGCGGGATGGCGCGCGAGGCGGCAGGGGACTGGCGCGTCCGGCCGGTGACGCGCCCGCGCCCCGGTCACGCCGACCTGGCCGGGGCGCTGAAGTTCGGCTTCAAAGACGTGCGCAACGTGCTGGAACGGGCATCGGCCCGGGAGACCGCCGCCCGGGTGGCGGCGGGCGCTGCGGCTCGGCGGCTCCTCGAAACGGTCGGCATCGCCATCGCCGGTCACGTGGTGGCCATCGGGCCGGTGCAGGCGCCGGGCCTGGCAGCCGCCGCGGCGGTGGATGTTCGAGAACTCGCCGACCGGGCGGAGGCTTCTCCCGTCCGGTGCGCCGATCCGCAAGCCACCTCGGCCATGGTGGCCGCCATCGACCAGGCTCGGGAGCGGGGTGATACGCTCGGGGGCATCTTCGAGGTGGCGGCGGCCGGCGTCATGCCCGGGCTGGGTAGCTATACCCACTGGGACCGGAGGCTGGACGCGCAGCTTGCGGCGGCGTTCATGAGCATTCCCGGGGTGAAGGGCGTGGAGATCGGGGAGGGCTTCTCCGCAGCGCACCGGCCGGGTTCGGAGGTGCACGATCCGATCGCGTTCGGGCGGGTCCCGCCGGGCCAGTGGGCGGCCGGCCCTGACCGGGTGGGGTTCTACCGCCCGTCGAACAGGGCCGGGGGTCTCGAAGGCGGGGTTACCACCGGCCAGCCGCTGGTGGTGCGGGCGGCCATGAAGCCTCTGTCCACCCTGATGCGCCCTCTTGCCACAGCGGACCTGAGCACCCACGAGCCCGCCGAGGCGGCCGTGGAGCGCAGCGATGCGTGTGCAGTACCCCGCGCCGTCGTGGTCGGGGAGGCGATGATGGCGTGGGTGCTGGCGCAGGCGCTTCTGGAAAAGTTCGGCGGCGATACGGTGGACGAGCTTGTCCGGTCGGTTGAGGCGTACCGCCGCGGCCTGGAGGCGTCCGGCGGGGGAAGGGCCGGCGGCGTGCCGGGGGTCGGGCCCGTTGGATAGCGGCGCCAATCTGTACCTCACCGGCTTCATGGGTTCGGGAAAGAGTACCGTGGGGCGGCTGGTGGCCGAACGGCTGGGCCGGCCGTTCGTTGACCTGGATCTGGAGATCGAGGCCCGTGCCGGGCGGCCGGTGGAGCGCATCTTTCAGGAAGAGGGCGAAGAAGGCTTCCGCCGGCTGGAACAGCAGGCGCTCCGGGAGGTCGCCTCGCGGCCCGCCCAGGTGGTGGCCACGGGCGGCGGCATCGTGGAGCGCCCCGAAGGGCGGGAGCTCCTTGCCCGGAGCGGCGAAGTCGTGTGGCTCTTCTGCCCCGTGGAGCAGGCCGTGAGCCGGGCCCTGAACGGCGGCCCGGTGCGGCCGCTGCTGGCCGGGGATGAGGGCAGGCCTCTGGACAGGGCCCGGGCCCTGTGGAAGCGGCGCCAGTGGCTGTACGCCTGCGCCCCGATCTGGGTCGATGCGCGCCCCGAGGCGGCCTCGCAGGTGGCGGACCGGGTGCTGGAGGCCCTGGAGTGGTACCGGATCGCGCCCACAGCAGCGTGGGTGCTCGGTCCCGGGCACGCCTACCCGCTGGTGGTGGGGCGAAACCTCATCGAACGCCTCGGCGCGATGGTGGAGCACCTGGCGCGGCGGCGGGGCCTGGGGGGCAGCGCCCTGGTCATCGCCGACCGGGCGGTGCAGGCGGTGGCCGAACGGATTGGAGGGACCCTGTCCGCCAGCGGCTGGCGCGTGGGCTACGCGCCGGTCGGCCCCGGGGAGGCCGCCAAGAGCCTGGAAACTCTCGCCTCGGCCTGGGAACAGGCAAAGGCGGCGGGCCTGGACCGTTCGGGGCTCGTCATCGGGGTTGGGGGTGGCGCGGCCCTGGACCTGGCGGGGTTTACGGCGGCCACCTACATGCGCGGGGTGGCCTGGATCTCGGTGCCCACCACGCTTCTGGCGCAGGTGGACGCGGCCATCGGCGGCAAGACCGCCGTCAACATACCGTCCGCCAAGAACCTCGTGGGGGCGTTCCACCATCCCCTGGCCGTCGTCGCCGACGTGGACGTGTTGTCGACGCTGCCGCGCCGTGAGGTAGCTTCCGGCATGGCCGAGGTGGTCAAGCACGCCCTGGTCGGGGACCCGTCGCTTCTCGAACTCGTGGACGGTACCGGGGAGGCGTTGCCCGACGTGGTACTCGTTGCCCGGGCGGCAAAGGTGAAGGCGCTGGTGGTCAGCGAAGACCCGAACGAGACGGGGCGCCGGGCGGTGCTCAACTTCGGGCACACGGTGGGCCACGCACTGGAGGTGGCCGGTAACTTCGAGCGGTACCTGCACGGGGAAGCGGTCGCCATCGGCATGGTGACGGCCACCATGCTCTCCGAACGGGTGGGGGTGCTGCAGGAGCCCGGTCTGGTCGAACGCCTCATACAACTGCTTCGCCGGATCGGGCTTCCGTCCGCGGCAGGGCCGGAGGCCCCCGATGCGGACCTCCTGTGGAACTTGATGGACGCCGACAAGAAGAAACAGGCCGGTCTCCGGCGCTGGGTGCTCCTCGAACGTCCGGGCGAGCCGGTGGTGGCTTCCGGCACAGTGACGCCCGAACGCTTTGCCCGGGTGTGGCAGGAGCAAAACGGCGCGGGGCCGGCTTGAAGGGAGCGCAGTCACCCCAAGGTGCGCATTCTCGTCATCAACGGGCCCAACCTCGACCGCCTCGGCGTGCGGGAGCCGGAGCTCTACGGGCACGAGACGCTTGCGGCCCTCAATGCCCGCATCGCTCAGGAGGCCCAACGCCTCGGCGTCGAGGTGGAGTTCCTGCAGACAAACCACGAGGGTGTGATCGTGGAAGCCATCGGCGGGGCCTCGGCGCGGTTCGACGGGATCATCGTCAATCCCGGCGCGTACAGCCACTACAGCCTGGCCATCCGGGACGCGCTGGCAGGGGCGGGCGTCGTTTCCGTGGAGGTTCACCTCACCAACCTCTTCCGCCGGGAGAGCTTCCGGCAGCGCCTGGTGACGGCGGGGGCCT